>SXLB01000044.1 GCA_005777825.1 Methylotenera sp.
GCAATGGCAAACACGCTGGTGGCAAACACGTTCACCCAATGCGAGGGCATGGCGCTTAGTTTATGCAGGTTTTCCGGCCAATAAAACGCACCGACAAAAACCGGAATGAGCAGGATGCGCAACCAGGTCAACATGGTAGGAATATTGGGCTTCATTTACTGCCTCGCTCTATTCAATGTGCCGTTCATCAATGCCATTCTCCATAGATTTTTTCGGCCAAGCTCGGGCTAATGCCTTCCACTTGCGCCAACTCGTCCATACTAGCATTTTTTATCACCTCCAAGCCACCAAAGCGGGTTAACAAGGCTTTGCGGCGTTTAGCACCTATGCCTTCTATGTCTTCCAAGCTGGAATGCATGCGTGCTTTTGCCCGCTTCGCTCTGTGGCCGGTGATGGCAAAACGGTGGGCTTCGTCGCGAATTTGTTGCAGCAAATGCAAGCCTTTGTTGTCTTTTTCCAAGTTAAGCATTTCACCGGTGTCCGAGAATATCATGGTCTCTAAACCGGGCTTGCGCGCTTCGCCTTTGGCTATGCCCACTAGCAAAATGTCGGACAAACCGACCTCGGCCATCACCTCCACCGCCACCGACAACTGGCCTTTGCCGCCATCGATGAAAATAAGATCGGGTCGCACGCCTTCCCCCGCCGCTACTTTTTTATAGCGGCGCGTCAGCACGTCACGCATGGCGGCATAATCGTCGCCTGGGGTAATGCCGGTGACGTTATAGCGACGGTACTCGCTGTTTTGCATGTCGCCCCTATCGAACACCACGCAACTGCCTATGGTGGCCTCTCCCATGGTGTGGCTGATATCAAAACACTCTATGCGCTGGGTGCTGTCGGGCAGATTCAAAGCCTCGTGCAGGGCCAGCAATTTCGCACTTTGATTGGCCGCGCTGGCAGCACGCTGGCTTAAGGCTAACTCGGCGTTGGTCTGTGCCATTTTTAACCAAACGCGTTTGTCGCCTATGGCGTTGCTGTTGATCTTGACCTTGCGACCGGCTTGCTCGCTTAACACCTGTTCCAACAAACCGCCGTCCACCTTGATACCCAAGACGATTAAAGGTGGGGTGTTTTGTGCCACGTAATGCTGAGCCAAAAACGCCAGCACGGTGGTTTCCAAACTCTCGCCATCGGTATTCTTTGGCATGTAACTGCGGTCACCTAAATGCCGACCGCCACGCACCATGACTAAGTTAATGCAATGCTGGCCTTGCAGTTCGGCGCAGGCAATGACATCGGCATCGGCCACGTTAAAGTCACTGACAAACTGCTTGGCTTGCACCTGACGCAAGGCTTGCATGCGGTCACGAATCAGCGCAGCTTGCTCATAGGCTAAATTGCTGGCGGCTACATTCATCTGCTCGGCCAGCGTATCGATCACTTCATTGGTTTTACCTTGCAAAAACAGTGCAGCCTGTTCCACGTCATTGCGGTAGTCGGCATCGCTAATCAAGCCCACGCAAGGCGCCGTGCAACGCTCAATTTGATGTTGCAAGCAAGGTCGACTGCGATTGCTGAACACGCTGTTTTCACAGGTGCGCAATTTAAACACTTTTTGCAGCAACTGTATGCTCTCGCGCACGGCCACCGCGTTGGGGAAAGGCCCAAAATACTGCGCGCCCTTGCGTTGCGTGCCGCGATGAAAAGCCAAACGCGGCTGTGGATCATTGCTTAACGTGATGTAGGGATAGGTTTTATCGTCCCTAAACAAGACGTTGTAACGCGGCATCAAGCTTTTGATTAAATTGTTTTCCAGCAACAAGGCTTCTGCTTCATTGTGGGTCACGGTGGTGACGATATTGGCGATGTGGCTCACCATTAAGCGCGTGCGTGGGCTGGGCAGGTTTTTATTAAAGTAAGACGACACGCGTTTTTTTAGGTCTTTGGCTTTGCCTACGTAAATCACCTCGTCGCTGGCGTTAAGCATGCGGTAGACACCGGGCAGATTCGGTAAAGTTTTTAAAATAGGTTTAGCGTCAAACATAAGGGATGGCCGATCTTATAGCAGCGGATCGGCTTTCGCTTCAGCCAGACGGATTAGACGGGCGGCTTCGGCTTTTTTCGTGTCTTCAATTTCGCGCATCACGCCTTTTAAATCCACCGCCTTATGGCTGACATGAAAACGCCCGGTCAGCACCGTATCCGGCTTTAGGTCGCCACGGGCGTATAAGGCCCACATCTCCTTGGCGTATTCGCTGCTGAGCAAGTCTGGGGCAAAATGCCCAAAGTAATCTTTTAAATTATTCACGTCGCGTTCCAACATCTCGCGCGCGTTGTTGTTGGCTGCCGCATCCACTGCTTGCGGCAAATCGATAATAACCGGTCCACGCTCGCTCATTAAAATATTGAATTCAGACAGATCGCCGTGCACGATACCGGCGCAAAGCATGCGCACCACCTCTTGGATTAAGCCTTGATGATGCAAGCGCGCTTGCTCGGCGGTCAAGCTGATGTCATTCAACCTGGGCGCAGCATGCCCATCAGCGTCCACCACCAACTCCATGAGCAACACGCCCTCATAAAAGTTATACGGCACCGGCACACTGACCCCGGCATCAGCCAGTTGGTATAAGGCATCCACTTCGGCACTCTGCCAAGCGGCTTCTTGCGACTCGCGACCAAATTTCGAGCCCTTGGCCATGGCACGACCTTGCCGGCTGTTTTTAACCCGGCGGCCTTCGGTGTAATCCACGCTTTGCCTAAAGCTGCGCTTATTGGCTTCTTTGTACACTTTAGCGCAGCGCACCTCCTCGCCACAACGCACCACGTATACGGTGGCTTCCTTACCGCTCATCAATTGGCGCAAGACCTCGTCTATCAATCCGTCTTCTAAAAGCGATGCTAAGCGCGCGGGTGTTTTCATGGCTGCATTCTACCACCGGGCTTAGCCGGCTTTTGCAAACGGGATTCAAGCATCGGCTAACAAGCTGCCGGCAATGGCCCAATCTTCATAGCTCACTTCTTCGAAAGTGATGTAGGTGTAAGAAGCCGGCTTGTGCGCCACTCGCTCCAATGTTTCGGTGAATTCCTTGGCAATCTGCGCTTTTTGTTCACGCGTCACGCTACCGGCTAATTTAATGTTGACGTAGGGCATGGTGTTTCTCCTTAAGGGATGGCAAAGGGTTCTGGGGTCTTAGCATAGCCTATGTAAAGCGGGTGTTGTGGGCTGCCGTCTTTGTTTAATTGCAAACACATTACCTTGTGTTGCAAACCGGCGGCTTTGAGTAAGGCCAACACATGCTGCGCCCTAGGGGCGGCTAAGGCATGCTTACCCCAACCGCAGACCGTGACGTCGGCCAACGCAACCGCGCGCAGGATGCAGTCATCGGCCTCAACGCTGTCGCCCAACAAATTATCGGCGGTATGCAACAAAGTGGAATCGGTTAAGCGAAACGGAAATAAATTCACGATGATCATGCTGCCGTAGCCCATGGCGATAGCGCGGCGCTGGCAGCGCTCTATGGTGGGGTCGTTAACCACTTCATCGGCCGTGCTGGGATTGAGCATTAAAAATGCGATGGCCGGCAGCGACACATCCCAATCGCGGCGCAGCCAATAGCGGTAATGTTCGCAGTCGGAAAAATGCGCCAGCGATTGCTGAAATAAACTCTGGTGCTGTTTAGTGATCATGCTCGTGCTCAGGGTGTCCCCAAGCCTGGGGTGCATGACCGCCGAATAGGGTACGCGCAAGGTCACGCAACAAATTGAAGGTGAACAGAAAAAGCAAAACCGAAATAAACAAAGATAAAATCGGGTCTATAGGCGTCCAGCCGGTGAAATACACCACTAAGCCGGCCACCACAGCGGCAATCGAACCAAGCAAATCGCCCATCACGTGCAAAAATGCCGCACGGTTATTTAAACTTGCACCGTGCTGCAGACTTTGATGATGCAGTTGCTTAGCCACAATTAAATTAACAATTAAACCCAAGCCGGCGATCAGGGTTAAGCCCACACCTTCAACCGCATGCGGTTGTTTAAATCTAGCAATGGCCTCAATAATGACCCAGCTTATGACCCCCAACATGGTCAGCGCATTAAGTATGGCCACGGCCAATTCGGCATAGCTGACGCCGGAGGCATGGCGCGCCACCTTGGGTTTACTGGCAAGTATCGCCGCCAACCAGGCTAGGCCCAATGCCGCGACATCCGAGAACATATGGCCGGCATCGCTTAACAAAGCCAGCGAACCGGTATACCAGCCGCCTACGGCTTCTATGATGGCAAACAAAAAAATCAGTGCGAACGGCACTAAGTAATGGTGGTGACCTTGGTGGCCGCCTTGGTGACCGCCGTGGTGGTGAGTGTGTGGGGGATGCGTCATAAACGAAATGCTAACCGAAATTCATTTTATTGCGCATTTTTATCGTGAAAAATGCATGCTTACAAGCGTATCGATTGCAGCTTAATTTATAATGCTGCATCTTATGGAAACCTTTTATGCTTAGTTATCGCCATGCATTTCACGCGGGCAACCATGCTGACGTACTTAAACATTACGTGCTCGGCTTGGTGCTGGCTTACATGAAGCAAAAAGACAAACCGTATTGGTATATAGACACGCATGCGGGTGCCGGTTTGTACCAGCTCAAGGACGGCTATGCCAGTCAAAACGCCGAGTTTGAGCAAGGCATAGCCAAGCTGATGGCGGCCGAGCAATTAGCGCCCGCCTTAGCCGATTTTGTGGCTTTGATTAAACGCTTTAACCACGGCGAACTGGATTTCTACCCAGGCTCCCCGCTGCTGGCGCAGGCCTTATTGCGTGCCGATGACAAAATGCGCTTGTTTGAGCTGCACCCCAGTGACCACGCTTTGCTCACGGCCAATTTTAATGGGCAGGCCAAACAAGTGCAGATCGCTCAACAAGATGGCTTTGCTGGCATCAAAGCCTGCTTGCCACCGCCACCCCGACGCGCGGTGGCATTGATAGACCCACCATACGAAGACAAGCAAGACTACCAACGCGTGGTCACCTTAGTGAAAGACAGCCTTAAGCGCTTTGCTAGCGGCACTTACCTTATTTGGTACCCGATACTGCAACGGTCAGAACCGGGCCAAATGATCCAGGAATTGATGGACTTGCACGCGCCTAACTGGCTGCACGTGAGCTTGTCTATACACGCGCCCAATACCGATGGCTACGGCATGCACGGCAGCGGCTTATTTATTCTCAATCCGCCTTGGACCTTGGCCAAGGATTTAGCGGCGACCCTGCCCAGCCTTTGCCAGTTATTGGCACTGGATGACAGCGCGCATTTCACGCTTGATCATGAAATGGCTTAACGCATTTTTGCTGATACAATTAAACCTCTTTTTAACCTGAGCAATCGAGCACTCTATGCAAACTAAAAAACCCGTATCGACCGTGCAATACAAACAAAAAAGCATGATGACCAATATTTTATTTGGCAGCCGCTGGTTGCAATTGCCGTTGTATCTAGGGTTGATCGTTGCGCAGGCGGTTTACGTGTTTTTCTTTGGCGTGGAATTGGTGCACTTGGTGGCCACCGCCAACGCCTTGGAAGAAGCGCACATCATGTTGATAGTGCTAGGCTTAATTGACGTGGTGATGATTTCAAACTTGCTGATCATGGTAATCGTGGGCGGTTACGAAACCTTTGTTTCGCGCTTAAATCTTGAAGGTCACCCGGACGAACCGGATTGGTTATCGCACGTGAATGCCAACCTATTAAAAGTAAAATTGGCGACAGCCATCATCGGCATTTCATCCATACACCTGCTCAAAACCTTCATTAATGCCGAAAACTTAACCGACAAAGTGTTGCTATGGCAAACCATCATACACATGACTTTTGTCGTGTCAGCCGTGTCGATTGCATACATAGACAAACTCATGAGCCACTCAAACGAACAACATTAATAGGCCACCTTGACTGGCGTGGCCGGTGTTTGCACCAGTGCCACGCTGAATTCATGCACCGCCACGGTTTTATTGTTTTCCGTTTCCACGCTCACCCGCCAATCGCCAGCCTGCAAACCCTGTTTGTAAGTGTAGCCTCGAAAGCCGTTTTCACGCCCACCGGCCAAGCTGTAGCCTATGCGTGATTGGGTTTGCCAGCCGCGTTTTGCATCGTGCCATTGCCAGCGATGGTAGAGCCGGGTGTTTAAGCCACCGGGTGCGAATACCGAGGAAAAGAAATACACGCGCTGGCCTGCCGTGACTTCTAACTCGTTACTGGTTTTACGCCAAAATACCCACCAAGACGAGGATTGCTGACTTAATTGGTATTCCCCGCCGACTTTCGTTAAGGCATACGCCACCGCTAAATCACGCTTCACCAAGGGCACAGGCGGAATCACATCAAAGCGGTAGGCCAGCATTAATAGCAATGCGATCAGCCAAACCGGCTTGATATTGCCATTGTGTTTGCGTGTTTTTTTATATAAACCGTAGGCTAAACTCGCCCCCAACAGGGTGCTTAAATAAAACCACGCGGCATGGATGCTGCCCAACAAAAACGGCAGGGCAAAATTTAGCAAGAGCATGGCGCAAAAACCAAACAGCGCCCAACTGATGGTGAATTGCCGGTATTTATTCTCCATGTACTCATTGCCGACCAACAAAGCGCCTAAAAGCAAGGTCATCACCCAAGCTAAACCATGGCTAGCACTCTGAAAATACAGGATAAATAAAGGGCTGAGCATGCTGCCAAATAAAAACTGCAGCAGGAAATAAGGCAAGTTAGACCATGTTGCCATGGCTGCGCGCAAACGCTGATACAGCTTGCCTAGCCAGCGTGGCCAGGTGCTGGGCCAAACCACTGCAGGCTGACCCAAGCCATACAATATGGCGGCGGCAGCCGATAAATAAGCAGACAGTATGATTAAATCAAAGGCGGCAACATGCCGCCCTATGGTCAGCGCGTCCCAGATAAAGCCCCCAAAAAAGAACAAGGCAGGCATAAAATCCCGCAACTTGACTAGGTGGTGGTAAGCGCGCGTTTGTCTTATTTTGGCCAGCATAGGATAAGGACTAGACCAGATTAGCTAAGACAAAGCCTATAACAATGCCGGTAATGAGGGCGATGGTAACCCCGCGGTAGCTGATGACGTCTTTGGAATAGCCGCGCTTGATGGCTACATAGGACACCAAATAGCCTATGGCATTGAGTAACCAGATGATGGACAAACTCAACACTTTAACCAGCAAGGGGCCGACGATGGGCACCATGGTAATCAGGGCCAACAACCAGGCCAAGACATGCAAGGCGGCGGCCACCAGCAACACGCCAGTAGTCACGGCCTTGGCATGCCAGCCAAAACGCCAAGCGGCGTAGACGACCATGGCCAACAACACAGTCAAAGGCAACATCCACTTCCAAGCGCCGCGCTTAGGCGTCTCGGCTAGGCTAGCCTCACTAAAAATATGAGCATCGGGATTATCGACTGGGGATTGGGGCTTAACGCTGACCATAAGTCACTCTAGGGTTAAATAACAGCGCCAAATATAGCCCCATGTGCGGCCTTTTACAAGCAAAGGCCGCACATGGGGAGAGGTATTGTAGGATGTTTACTAAAGCTTAAACTGCGGATATGGGTATGATTTTCTTGGCGTTAGCCTTGCTTAGCGCGTAGTCTGGCATTTGATCAAAACTCAAATACTTGTAAATTTCCGCGCTGTTTTTTAATTTATTGCCCACGGTTTCCAAGTACTCGGCATGGCTAGGAATGCGGCCCAATTTAGCACACACCGCCGCCAACTCCGCTGAACCCAAATACACACGTGCGTCCATGCCCATACGGTTGTCGAAGTTACGCGTACTGGTGGAGAACACCGTGGCTTTATCGGCCACCCGAGCTTGATTACCCATGCACAATGAGCAACCTGGAATTTCCGTACGCGCACCGGCGATACCGAATACCGAGTAGACGCCTTCGTCGCGCAATTGCGCTTCGTCCATGCGCGTCGGCGGCGCTATCCATAAGCGGGTAGGAATGTTACCCGAGCCTTCCAACACCTTGGCAGCAGCACGGTAGTGACCGATGTTGGTCATGCAACTGCCGATGAAGACCTCGTCTATCTTGTCGCCCACCACCACAGACAAAGGCTTGATGTCATCTGGGTCATTCGGGCAAGCCAGCAGCGGTTCGGTGATGCTGTTTAAATCGATTTCAATGACGTGCGCGTAGTCCGCATTGGCATCCGGTTCTAGCAATTCCGGTTTAGCCAACCAAGCTTGCATGCTGGCAATGCGGCGTTGTAAAGAACGCGCATCTTGGTAGCCGTTTTCTATCATATTTTGCATCAGCACGATGTTGGAGTTTAAAAACTCAATCACCGGCTCTTTGTTCAACCTAACGGTACAGCCGTTGGCCGAGCGTTCAGCGGAGGCGTCGGCAAACTCAAAAGCTTGCTCCACTTTCAAATCAGGCAAGCCTTCAATTTCTAAAATGCGGCCATTAAACACGTTCTTTTTACCTTGCTTGCCCACCGTTAAATCGCCGGCTTTAATCGCCGCATACGGAATGGCATTGACCAAATCGCGCAAGGTAATGCCAGGCTGCATGGTGCCTTTAAATCGCACAAAGACCGATTCTGGCATGTCCAGCGGCAAAGTCCCCCAAATCGCCGAAAGTGCGTCGCGCGAGTGAGGCCAAGTCCACGGCGTCCGCGGGACTGGAGGCCGGCGCCGGCAGCGGTGCGGCGGCTCGCACGAAGTCTCCGCGCACTCCAGCACGCCCCTCCACAACAGCCGCAACCACTCCCCGTGCAAATACGGCTACAGCTACAGCTGCAACGGAGCCCACTCCCCGTGCCCATACGGCTACAGTTACAGCTGCAATGGAGTCCAAGACTCCCAAGTCTCCCAAGCCATTGCACACGTCTCAGGGGCCCGCCGATACGACTCTCCACACCGAGCCCGCGGCCACGCCACCGTCACCGCGCCCTTCCCGCTCGGCGGGTGGCGCCAAGACTCCCGAGCCCCGGTCGCCGCGTGCCGCCCCGAGGCCCAAGTCACCCGTGCCACCGCACGCCCCGAGGCCCAAGTCAC
>SXLB01000045.1 GCA_005777825.1 Methylotenera sp.
ACACCGATATTGTAGGCTCTGTTCAATCCAACAACACTCTGACCGGCACATCCAGCGCGGATACGGTCACCGGCACCACGGTGGCCGAGGGTATTTATGGTCTTGAAGGCAATGACATTATCAATGGTGGGGGCGGCAATGACACCATCGATGGTGGAACCGGTGACGACACGCTCAATATAAGCGGCAGTTATTACAATGACGGATACAGCATTAGCTACAGCGATGCAACCCAAACACTTACCGTATCGAATCGAATAGGGGCAGTTCTCAGTGTTAAGAATATTGAAAAAATTTCCTTCCTAACAGACAAGACCACTACCGGTTACATAGGTGGCACCACAGGCAACGACAGCCTGATTGGCACCAGTACCGGTGATGTTATTTTTGGGGGTGCTGGCAACGATACCTTAACAGCTGGTACCAAAGTTAATCTGTTAATTGGCGGCCCTGGTAACGACACCTATATTATAAAAAATGACGATGACAATATCGAAGAGGCGGCAAATGAAGGAACCGACAGCGTTCAATCTTCCATTAGTTTCCTCCTAACTGACAACATAGAAAACCTAACACTTACAGGTACGGCTGCCATCAATGGAACAGGTAACAGCCTAGCAAACCTGATTACTGGCAACGACGGTAAAAACTTGCTCGACGGGGGCGAGGGCAATGACACCATAAATGGCGGCAAGGGAGATGATGTAATCACGGTCAGAGCAGGCTATGTGCACATTGATGGTGGTGAAGGTGCTGATACAGCAAGGTTTTATAGCAGCTTCATGTTAAATAATGTCGACTTATACTACTCAGGTTACTCGAATACAATTGATGCCTATTCCTCATCAGGCCTTTATGCGCACATTACGAATGTCGAAAAATTCATTTTCTATGCCTCCCCAGGCTCAGTTTCTTATTCGATTTATACTGCTAACGGTAACACTTCAAGCACTGTCAATGGCTCAACTAGCCTAGACATACTATTGGGTGGTGAAGGTAACGACGTGCTTGATGGTAAGGCTGGATTAGATTACATGAAGGGCGGATCGGGTAATGACACCTATGTTGTGGACAACATAGGCGATGTTATTGTTGAAACCTCCAGCGGTTCATATGGGGGCACAGACACTGTACAGAGCGCAATAACCTATACATTGGCAAGCCTAGACAAGATAGAGAACCTCACGCTCACAGGCAGCGCAGCGATCAATGCTACCGGCAATACCCTTGCCAACATCATCACCGGCAATACGGGGAAGAACAATCTTTCAGGTCTAGATGGTAACGATACCATCATTGGAAATGCCGGTAGCGATACGATGACCGGAGGTAGTGGAAACGATACTTTCAAATTTTTAGCTAGCACCGACTCGGCAACTAACAGTGCTGACATCATCGCTGATTTTGCCAGGGACAGTGATAAAGTTGACCTACAAGCAATCGATGCAAATACATTAGTATCAGAAAATCAAGCCTTTACATTTATTAATGGCCTAGCGTTTAGTAAAGTTGCCGGTCAGCTAAGATTTGCAAACAGCGTTGTATTTGGTGACACTAACGGTGACGGAAAAGCAGATTTTCAGATAACTTTAACTGGGCTTAACTCGATTAGCAGCTATGATTTTGTCTTGTAATAAAAACTTTTATCTTCACTTGATTTTGGCGCGTTAAATAAACAAGGATCAAATTACACGACCCTAATTCTTGGAACCTTGGCAGGTATACTCAACTTGACTAAACAACATACTCCTAATCCTTACCAGTGATGTTGGAGGTGTTGCCAGTGAAATACGCTATAATGACGACCTTAAGCCGACGTGGTGGAATTGGTAGACACGCAACCTTGAGGTGGTTGTGACTTAGGTCGTAAGAGTTCGAGTCTCTTCGCCGGCACCAATAAAATTTAGCTCACAGCAATGTGGGCTTTTTTTATGTCCGCATTTCCAGTCGCTCAATTCAATAAAGCAAAAAAGGGCCGCATTGCGCGACCCTTTTTGGTGGCTAAGCCAATTACTGCTAATTAGAGTTTGCTGTGTGCGCCATCACAAAAAGGTTGATTGGCAGTAATTTCGCAGCCACAGAAATACACCGTTTTATTTTCCGTCGCGGTAAATGCCACAGGCGTGAATGGGCCACCCTGATGTGAGCCATCGCAAAAAGGCTGGCTTTTACTTTTCCCGCAAGAACACCAGTAATAGGTTTTGCCACTTTCAACGGCAACGGCATAGGGGTTTTTTGAGCGACTTCGGGTTTCATGCTCATCTCCATAATGGTTGTTTATTGTTTAATGGCTTCGACTGGAATATCAATTTTCACTTCATCACTCACATAGGGAACATGCTTGCCCATATTGAAATCGCTGCGTTTAATCACTGTGCTGGCATTCACCCCGCAGGCCTCTTTTTTTGCCATAGGATGAGGCATGCATAAAAATGAGTTGATAGTCAGAGTGAGGTCTTTGCTAATGCCTTTAATGGTCAGCGTGCCATCAATCGATTTGAGTGCATCGCCATCAAAATTAAATTGCTTGGAAACAAACGTGGCCGTTGGGAATTTACCGGTATCAAAAAATTCTTCTTTTTGTATGTGCTCATTAAATAAAGCTAAGCCTGTGTTCACGGATGTGGTATCGATGAGAACGTTAGCCGAGCCTTGTTTGGCCGCCGTATCCAACACGATGGTGCCGCTGGTTTTATCAAAGCGACTCAATTGCGTGGAATAGCCAAAATGGCTGTATGAAAACCTTGGGAAGGTGTGCTTGCTATCAATGACGTAGCTTACTGGGGCAGCCCAAGCCGAACCGATCACCGCCATTAAACCAATTACTGCTGTTATTTTTTTCATGCCTTGCTCCTTAATTTAGGTGTGTTTTTCCATGGCTAATCTTAGCTTTTTCAACGAGGCGCTTAGATTATGCATGTCTGCTTCGGACAATTGATCGAAGGCTTTTTGCAGATGCTGCATGTGGCTGGGGAAGGCCTGTGAAAAAATGCTTTGTCCGTATTCGGTCAGCCGAATTTTTTGACTTCTGCCGTCCTCATCGTTGCTGCTTCTTTCTATCATTTCCTTGATAACCAGCCTGTCCAATATGCCTGTCAGCGTGCCTTTGGTGATGAGTGTTTGCTCACCCAATTCCTTGCAAGTCATGGGCGGTTGATTGGCTAAGGTGGCAATCACATCAAATTGCGATGCCGTCAAATTCATCGATTTAATGTGCGGTGCCGAAAAGCGTTCAAAGGCTTGATAGCTGCTAGCCAGTTCTCTTAATAACGGTAAAAATTTCATATCACCCTCTAGTTAGTTCTAACCAGTACAAATATAGTTCTAATAAGAACTAAAGTCAACAAGGGCTACTGAAGTTTAATAATTTGGATTGCAAGCTAGGCAATTCATCGCACAAAACAAAAAAGAGCCACCTAGAAAGGTCGCTCTTTTTTGCTTATGCCAGCCATCAATCAAAGTGCGGCAGTTAGCCTAGCTGATCAGATAGCTGCTAGCGTTTTAATCAACATGACCATGGCAATGGTGGCAGACAAGATGCCGAATAACAGCACGCTATGGTGGCCGGAGATTTTGCTGTGCAGCATCCGGCCTAGCAACATGCCGATCAGTGTTGCCGCAACAAACGGCAAGGCAATCGACCATAAAATAACACCGTTGCCGGCATAAGAAAAAGCACCCACCATAGACACCAAGCTGATTACAGCCAGTGAAGTGGCGACTATCATTTTACTTTCTAGGTTGCTGATGCTGTGCAGGGTGGGCACAATAATGAAGCCACCGCCTACCCCCAATAGCCCAGACAAAAAGCCAGAAAAACCGCCGGTTAAAATCAGGCGCTTGGTGCAAGGCGCGGTCCAAAATAATTTAGAGGTGGCTGGATTAACCGAGCAAGCCGGCTCGGGTTTTTCATCGTCATCGCAACCGTTAGGGTCATCGCAATCGTCCCCTATCAACAGGGTAGGCGTTTTAAATTTTTGAAAAGACCGAATCGATACCACCAACAAGACCACGGAAAATAAAATCGCCAGCACCTTTTCTGGCAATTGATGTGCGGCCATCACACCCAATGGGGCACACAGCACGCCAAAACTGGCTAGCAGGGTCGCTGCTTTGTAGCGGACTATGCCAGATCGCAATCCTAAAGCGGCGGCTAAACCCGCCGATAAGGTAATGGCCATTAGCGATATAGGCGCCGCGTCTATCATTTTTAGATTTAAGAAAAATACCAACAGCGGCAAGGAAAGTATCGCCCCGCCGGCACCGGTGATGGCCAACACTAAGCCGACAAACAAACCGAGTAAAAGGCTTATATGGATAGGATCAAGCACAGATAGTCCTTAAAAAATTAAAGCGCTTTATCGGCATCAAGCTTGAGCGGCTTGGCCAGCCATTCCCTGCCTTTTAGCATCGCCCACCAGTAAATTGGCGGCAAGATACGCTCTTTTAGCAACCAAGCTAGCCTTGAAGGCTTTTGCCCATCAATAAACCATTTTGGAAAACTAGGCAACAAACGTCCACCAAAACCGAATTCGGCCAAGACGATTTTTCCGCGCTCTACCGTTAGCGGACAAGAACCATAGCCATCGTATGCGGCACGGTGCTGGCCTTTATTCAAATCGAACAAAACGTTAGTGGCCACCACCGGCGCCTGCTTACGCGCCGCGGCGGCTGTTTTTGCATTGGGGCAATTGGTCACGTCACCCAATGCGTAAATGCTGGGGTAACGTTTGTGTTGCAAGGTGTCTTGACTGACGTCCACCCAACCGGCTGCATCCACCAAAGCACTGGCACGAATAAAGTCCGGTGCTTGTTGCGGCGGCACCACGTGGATCATGTCAAAAGTGGTCTCTAGCGTCGAAGTATTGCCGTCGGCATCGCTAACGGTAAACCAGGCTTTTTTAGCCGGACCATCAATTTTTGTTAAGCGGTGGTTAAAGTTTAATTTAGCCCGATAGCGCTTTACGTATTCCATTAAAGCCGGCACGTATTCTTTGACGCCAAACAACACCGGCCCGGCATTGTAGAATTCAATATCAACGTCTGCCAAATGCCCATTTCTTAGCCAATGATCGGCCGACAGATACATGGCCTTTTGGGGCGCCCCGGCGCACTTGATCGGCATCGGTGGCTGAGTGAAAACAGCGCGGCCTTTTTTGAATGTTTTAACCAATTCCCATGTGTATTGCGCTAGGTCATAACGGTAGTTAGAGGTCACGCCATTTTGCCCCAGGGTTTCCACCAAGCCTTCTATGCCATGCCAATTGAGCTTTAAGCCTGGGCAGACAATCAGGGCATCGTAACTAATAGGACGGCAGCCTTCTAAAATAACCTGTTTGGCATCCGGCTCAAAGCCCGCCACAGCGGCTTGTATCCATTTGGCTTTAGCAGGCATAACCGAGGCCATGGTTTTAACCGTGGTGGCCGGCTTAAATACGCCGCCGCCTACCATAGTCCAACCCGGTTGGTAATAATGCGTATCGGCTGGGTCAATAATGACTACATCCAATTTGCTGTTTCGCGACAGCAAGCTGGAGGCGACCGCCACGCCTGCCGCGCCGCCGCCAATAATCACCACTTCATGGTGGATAACGCTGGCATTGTTTGCTTGCGTGCCAACTATTCTTTGTGTCAATCCTGACAAATCAAAACCGGCTTGCTTGCCGGCCTCTAAGGTTTGCGCCAAACCCAAACTCGCCCCTTGGCTTAATGCCCACAGCGAAGCGGCGCGCATGCCTGAACGGCAATAGCCTAATACCGGCTGTTTCGCCCCTTTAAACAATTCAGTAAAGGCCGTTACATCCGCATCAGAGATCTTGCCGCTGACCACAGGCAAATAATGCGTTTTGATTTTTAGCTTTTTAGCCGCCTGTGCAATCTCTGCAAAATTGGGCTGATCGGCCCCTTCGCCATCTGGCCGATGGCAAAAAATGGTTTTTATGCCTTGGGCAGCAAGGTCGTTTAAATCCTCAGGCAAAATTTGATCAGCAACCAACACGCCCTTTGCTAAATTCGCACACTTCATTTTTTCATCCCCTCATTATTTTTGTTCTAGCCTGCTGTTAGGCCGCTTGTGCCGGGGGCGCAATGCGCCCGCAAGCTTGGTTGGCTGGCAATGCCACGTCTATGTATTTTGGGTAAGCCAATTTAAGCTCACTCATGATTTTAATAAAGTCTTCACGGCTTCTGTTGTCGCCCAAGCGTTTGTTATTTTTGCGCTCGTTGCCCACGCTTGATTGGGTGTTGCCGTTGTAATCGTGGCCAGGGTAAATGATCACGTCGTCGGCCAAGCTGAAAATTTGCGCGTGTATGCTGTCGTACAATTGCCCCGAATTACCCTGTTGAAAATCGGTACGGCCGCAGCCACCAATCAACAAGGAATCGCCGGTAAATATACGGTCGCCGGCAAAGAAACTAATGCAGCCGATGGTGTGACCTGGCGTGTAGCGCACTTCTAAATCCAAGCTGCCCACTATCAAGTGCACGCCGTCAGTCACCAGCAAATCGCCACACATGGCCCCGGCGTCGCGGTGCACCACACTCTTGCTGCCAAGCTTTTGGCGCAAGCTATCGGCGCCGGTCACGTGGTCAGCATGCACATGGGTTTCTAAGGTATAGACCAATTTTAAATCTTGCTCAGCCAAGGCTGCTACGTACTTAGGTACTTCCGATTCCACCGTGTCTATCAAGACCGCTTGCTTGGTTTTTTCACAAGCCAATAAGTAGGTAAAGGTGCTGGTATCCGGCTCAAAAAATTGCTTAAAAATCATGTTATCTCCCATCGGTATTATGTATTCGCTTGGCTTTGCATGGCGGATATAAAGGTTTCATTGGCCGCGGCTGCCGTGCTCATTTGCATGGCCAATTGGCCGCAAACTAGGCCACATAGGTCGTAAATCTGCTGATCGACTATGCTGTAATAGGCTTTGGTGCCCCTGGCCTCGCGATTGATTAAATTGGCTGCACTTAACATGGTCAAGTGCTTGGACACATTGGCTTGCGTGCCGCCGGATAGGGCCACCAATTCGCCAACGTTTTTTTCGCCATCGCGCAGGCCATTTAGTATCTTTAGACGCATGGGTTCGGCCAAAAGCTGAAAGTATTTGGCTATACGCGCATAAGCTTGATCGTCCAATTGCATCATTCATTCCCTTCTAATAAACCCTGTTTGTTTATATTACACGAGTATATAGTTATATAAAAATATATTTGCTAGAATAATCGCCTTATACGCCGAGAATCGACCATGCCCATCACCATAGATTGGTTGCACTTCAACCCAGAAAACGCTTTATTAGGCGGAGTAATGCTAGGCTTGGGTGCCAGCTTGTTGCTGCTTTTTAACGGCAAGATAGCCGGAATTAGCGGCATTTTTGCCTACTTAATCAAACCAAAAAATATTTTCAGTGCGGATGCCGCTTGGCGCGCCCTATTCCTGATCGGATTAATCAGCGCCGCTGTGATTTATCCGCTTTTTTCTGCTTTTCCAACAGCGCCCATCGCCACTAGCAACGGCACACTCATTGTGGCGGGCTTACTGGTTGGCTTTGGCAGTCGCATGGGATCGGGTTGCACCAGCGGCCACGGCATATGCGGATTAAGCCGGTTGTCTTTGCGCTCGCTAGTGGCCACCATCAGCTTTATGACGGCGGGCTTTGTTACCACCTATTTTGTTCTGCACACGGGCTAAGCCATGAAAAACACCATCACTTTTTTAGCAGGGCTTATTTTTGGATTGGGTTTAATTGTCTCCGGCATGACCAACTCGGCCAACATCATCGGCTTTTTAGATATCGCCGGTCATTGGAACCCAAGTTTGGCCTTGGTCATGGCGGGCGGCATAGGCATCGCGTTTTTTGCCTTCCGCTACACGGAAAATAAAAAACTAACGCTATGCAACGAGCCGGTGCATTTACCTGCTACCCGTCAGCTAAACAAAGAGCTAATCATAGGCAGCCTATTGTTTGGCACAGGCTGGGCACTAGCCGGCTTTTGCCCAGGACCGGCCCTGGTTGTGCTTGGAACCGGTAATAAACAGGCTGGGCTGTTCGTGCTGGCCATGCTTATCGGCATGCATGGCCATGATATTTTTTATAAGCGTTTGTTTAACAAGGCTCAGGAAGGCAACTGAGTGTAAGCAACTTTTAGGCGCTTTAGATAAGACTAAGGCCAAGGTCACTTTTACCCGACCTTGGCCTTTTTCCGATTAGACCTTTTTACAAAGCGATGACTTCAACCAAGCAATCGTGCGAGGTTGGCGAATGCCCCATGTCACCAAACGCATTCGAACTCACCGAGTTAACAACCCCATTGTTCAGTTGCCGCCAATACCCTAGCGTTGTCACCACTATGCCTTTATTAACATCGGTGGTGACCTTCGCCAACGCCTCGAATGAGCCACGGTCATTAATAACCTTGGCACGCGCCCCATCCACCAGGCCTCTATCCAAGGCGTCCGCAGGATGTATCATGACAAACTGTTCGCCCTGACCCTTAATCTTGCTTTCAAAGTTAGCGTAGGACGAATTAATAAAGCCATGGCTCTTAGGTGCAAGAATATTTAACGGGTATTTCTTGGCAAGCTCTGGGTTAGCCAATGCCGTCTCTTTGGATGCCACGTAGTCTGGCAACTCCGGGATGTCTTCACCGGGTTGAAAGTCTTCGTACATTTGCCTAAATGGGCCCGCCACAAAATTCTTCGCGCCGACCACCCTAAACTCACATTTGCCAGAGGGAGTAGGGAAGTTACCTTGCTTATGCGGCGCACGGTTGTCTTTTGTGCCGACATTTAGCCTATAGTAGCCGTGTTCTTTCAGGTAATTCAGGTCTATGCCACCGCAAGCAGGCGAACTCCAATCGACATAATGCTCTAGGCATTGCGTATCAGTCCATTGGAAATTTTCTTCTTCAAAACCTAAGCGCTTGGCCAGTCTTCTGAAAATTTCATTGTTAGGAATGGCCTCGCCTGGGGACTCTATGCATTTGGTGTTGTAGGTAAGGTACAAATGACCCCATGACAAAATGATGTCCTCTTGCTCTGCGCCCATCGATGCCGGCAACAATATGTCTGCGTAGGCTGCCGTATCGGAAATGAAATGCTCAGCCGAGACCATAAATAAATCCTCGCGGCTCAAGCCCTCTAATATCTTTTCTGATTCGGTGGCCTGCGTCACCGGATTGGTGTTCCAACACATCATGGATTTAATCGGCACCGCCAACTTTTGTTCGCCAGTTAACACGCGGCCCAGCTGCAGGTTATTCACGACTTGGGTGCCTTTAGGGATTAAATCGGGGCGGCAAATCACATCGAATCGGTAGGGGTGTTCCCATACTGGAAATTGCAGTATGCCACCACCCACATGGCGCCATGCGCCCGTTAATGCTGGAAGGCAAGCGACGGCTCGAATGGCTTGACCGCCTCCCCAGCTTTTTTCTAAGGCCACGCCTATTCTTATGGCCGACGGTTGCGTTGTTGCATACTCTCTGGCTAATTTCCGAATGTCGTCCGCCGGGATGCCGGTAATGGCCTCTGCCCACTCGGGCGTTCTGTCCTTAGCTTTTTCTGCTAGCTCAGGGTAGCCAACAGTGTAATTATCCACGTAGTCTTGATCCACTAAGCCTTCGCCTATGATGACATTCATCATGGCCATGGCCAAGGCGCCATCCGTGCCGGGTTTAGGGCAGACGTGCCAATCGGCCTCTTTGGCTGTTTTAGAAGCGTAGGCATCAATCACCACCACCTTAGCACCATTCTTTTGCGCTTCCTTGATGATGTGCCAATGATGCAGATTGGTACTGACCGAGTTACAAGCCCAAATAATAATAAACTTAGCGTGGATGAAGCTTTCCGGATCAACACCGGCGGTTGGGCCAACGGTTAATAACCACGCCGTGCATGAACCTTCCCCACAAAACGTCCTTTCTGTGACGGTCGCCCCTAGTCGGGCAAAAAAGGCATCGCCGCCGTTTAAGCCATGAACCAAGCCTTGGTTGCCCAGATAACTATTGGGCATAATCGCTTGAGGCCCATGCTCTTGGATGATCGCCTGCCATTTATCCACGATGGTATCGAGCGCTTCGTCCCATGATATGCGCTCGAATTGTTTGCTGCCTTTAGGCCCAACGCGCTTCATGGGGTACAAAAGCCGATCGGGATGGTAATGCCGCTTTTCGAAGTCATTCAATTTAACGCAAAGACCACCGCGAGTCATAGGATGGTCAGCGTTGCCTTTTACCGCGATAAGCTTTTCGTCCTTGACGTGAAACACCATGGAACAGGTGTCTGGGCAATCATGAGGGCAACCCCCATGAAAAGTCTTGACTGAGCTATCTTTTACATCATCCATAATAAACTCCCGGAATTTATACTTAGGTATGGCAATAGAACTAATTGAAAAAATAACACAAATATAAACTTATTGTAATAAGCAATTTAAGTTGGGCCTTAGCCCATTCACTTGCCAAGCCTTCATACAAGCATCATAAAACTTTAATCTATTCTCACTAAACTGCTCTTGAAATGTGCAATAAAGTGAGCGTATTGGAGTAAAAAAATGAATAAATGGAATGTCATGGTTTGGTTGGTGGAGTGGGGATTCATGCCCTCCCTCATGTTGGTGTATTTGTTATCCATGTTCGCCTAATGCAGAATCAAAAAGTGGATTTGTCACTGCCCAAAAGACCTTCTAAACAATCAGAATGACCCATGCAAGCTAAGTCGTTTTATCGTATGATTTTAGCTCTGCAAGCAGATGGATTAGGATGCATAAATGAAAAAAATATTGATTGCCAATTCCAAGGGTGG
>SXLB01000046.1 GCA_005777825.1 Methylotenera sp.
ACCTGAATTAAATTAGCTTAGGAAAAAGTATGGCATACGATTTAGAAGAGCAAGAACAATTAGACGAATTCAAAGCTTGGTGGAAACAGCATGGCACTTTAATTAGCCGTGTTTTTATTGCCTTATTAGTTAGTTACGTCGCTTATCAAGCATGGCATTACTACCAAAATAAACAATCCGTGGCCGGTTCAAGCTTATACCAAGAGCTAGTGGTGGCGGATCCCAAAGACCTAAAAACCATATTGGCAAAATCAGCCAGTTTAATGGAAGATTACAGCGGCACACCGTACGCTGGCCGTGCGGCCTTGATGGCGGCTAAAGCCAATTACCAAGCCAAGCAAGTGGCCAGTGCTAAAGCGCAATTGGAATGGGCGGCCAAGCATGCCAGCGAAGCTAGTGTGGAGGCCTTAGCGAATCTGCAATTGGCCAGCATATTGTTCGAAGAAAAAGACCTAAACGGCGCCTTGGCATTGTTGAATAAATCGCACGATGCCGGTTTTGATGGCTTGTTTGCCGATTTAAAGGGCGACGTTTTAGCCGCATTAGGTAAAAATGCCGAGGCCAAAGCCGCTTATCAAGAGGCCTTAGATAAATTGGATCCGGCTGGTAAAGTGCGCGCATTGACGCAAAAGAAACTCGAATCGTTGGCTTAATCTAAAGCTTTGCTTTAATACATACATCCTGGGGTGCTGCCTTGTTCTCACTATTTTCCAAAAAAATCACCTGCTTATTGGCGCTCAGTTTGTTATTGCTCAGCGCGTGCAGTGTGATAGGTGACGTGAAAGACAATTTGACGGATACCTTGTTTGGTCGAGTGCCTGCCGATGCGCCGGATCCCTTGGTGGAATTTAAGCCGGTTAACCTTAGTAAGGTTTTGTGGCAAGCCAAGCTCAGTGAGTCCAATGATTTTGATTTTGTCCCAGTGGTCGAAGCAGGTTATGTCTATGCCGCCAGCAGCAAAGGTGAAATAGCTAAGTTTGATGCCGTCAGTGGTAAGCAAGAATGGCGGGTCAACAGCCCTGAGGTGTTATCCGGTGGCGTCGGAGTCGGCGGCAGTTTGGTTATGGTAGGCACACAAAAAGGCTGGGTTTATGCCTACGACATAGCCGGTAAGTTTTTATGGAAGGCCAAGTTAAGCAGCGAGGTCTTGAGTGCGCCTAAGTATTTCGATGGTTTAGTCATTGCTCGCAGTGGCGATAACCATATCTACGGCCTCAATGCCAACGACGGCACGCGCAAATGGGTATACGACCG
The DNA here is from genome assembly GCA_005777825.1 of Methylotenera sp. Classification (GTDB taxonomy): domain Bacteria; phylum Pseudomonadota; class Gammaproteobacteria; order Burkholderiales; family Methylophilaceae; genus Methylotenera. Next base: position 1,255 of record SXLB01000046.1, read on the forward strand.
CACTGGTCCAGCGTTGACCCTACGCAGCTCAGTGGGCGTGATTGTAGACGGTGGTGCTGTTTATGCCGGTTTCGGCGGCGGCAAACTGGTCGCGCTGCGTGCTGACAACGGCAAGATGCTTTGGGAAGCGTCGGTTGCACAGCCTAAAGGCGTCACTGAAATAGAGCGCATTGCTGACATCACTAGCTTGCCTGTGGTTGAAGGGCCCTTAGTCTATGCGGTTGCTTACCAAGGCAAAATAGCCGCGGTGGATCGCATGAGCGGCCGCATTGTTTGGAATAGAGACATATCCAGCTTGACCGGATTAAGCATGGAAGACGGGCGCATTTACCTGGCCCATGCCGCGGGGGCGGTCTATGCCTTGGATTACACCACGGGTAAATCTTTTTGGCGCCAAGCGGTATTAAAAAACCGCAAATTAAGCTTACCGCTAGCCATGGGTGGCTTGGTTGCAGTTGGGGATTTGGAAGGTTACGTGCATTTCTTAAACCGAGATGACGGTGCACTCGCCTCCAGACTGCAAGTAGGCAGCAGCGCGGTCATGCCTAATATGGCCTTGTTAAGCAGCAACAGCCTCATTGCACAAACCCGAGATGGCGGGCTTTATGCCATCCAAGTTAAATAATAATACTTAAATAATAATGGCCGTTTAATATCGGCCAGTTAGTCGTCACAGTATCCACATAGAAGAGTTGCATGTTACCTACCCTAGTATTGGTTGGCCGACCTAATGTCGGCAAATCCACCTTATTTAACCGCTTAACCAAAAGCCGTGATGCCTTGGTCGCGGACCTGCCCGGTTTAACCCGGGATAGGCATTATGGCCGTGGCGTGGGCGCCAGTCAGCCATATTTAGTGGTGGACACAGGCGGCTTTGAGCCCAATACCGACAGTGGCATCCTGAAAGCCATGGCCGTGCAAACCCTGCTGGCCATAGACGAAGCCGATGTGATTCTATTTATCGTGGACGGTAGGCAAGGCGCCACTCCGCAAGACATGGAAATTGCCAACCGCTTACGCCGCTGCAAATGCCCGGTGTTATTGGCGGTGAATAAAACCGAAGGCATGAACAAGGCCGTGGTGAGCGCCGAATTCCATGAGTTGGGTCTAGGCGATCCGCTGTCGATTTCCTCGGCGCACGGTGAAGGCGTTAAAGACATCATTGATTTAGCCTTGGAAAGCTTTCAGTTGGAAGAAGACGAGCCTGAGCTGGATCAAAACGAAGACAGAGTCCCTAAAGTAGCCATAGTCGGCCGACCTAATGTAGGGAAATCCACGCTGGTCAATGCCTTGTTGGGTGAAGATAGGGTCATCGCCTTTGATGAGCCCGGTACCACGCGCGATTCCATTTCCATAGACTTGGAAAAAAATGGCAAACACTACACCTTAATCGATACCGCCGGTGTGCGTAAACGCGGTCGCGTGTTAGAGGCCATAGAAAAATTCTCGGTCATTAAAACCATACAGTCGATAGAAGAAGCCAACGTGGTGATTTTGGTGGTCGATGCGCAAGAGGGCATCACGGAACAAGACGCTCACGTTGCCGCTTACATATTGGATGCCGGTCGTGCCTTGGTGGTGGCGATCAACAAATGGGATGGCTTAAAAGAAGAAGAGCGCGATTGGGTCAAGCGGGAAATCGATAGAAAATTAATGTTCTTGGATTTCGCCGAGTTTCATTACATTTCTGCCTTGCGTAAAAAAGGCCTGCCGGAGTTATTTAAATCGGTGGACATTGCCTTTAAAGCCGCTTTTGCTAAATTAGCTACCCCGCAATTAACCCGCGTGCTGATCGACGCCTTGCAGCAGCACCAACCGCCTATTAGCAAAGGCATACGGCCTAAATTGCGCTATGCCCACCAAGGCGGCAGTAATCCGCCCATCGTCGTGATACACGGCAACCACGTGGACGGGGTCAAGGATGCTTACACGCGCTTTTTAGAAAAAACCTTCCGCCGTACCTTTCAATTGTCCGGCACGCCACTGCGCGTGCAATACAAACAAGGCAGCAACCCGTTTGCCGAGGACGAAGACAAGCGCAAACCGGGTGAGGGCATAGTCAGCATGCGTAGACGCAAAACCGCGCACCGGGCTGAGCTGAAAGCTAAAAAAGCCGTGGAAGACAAAGACCGCAGCGCGAAAAAACGCTAAGCTTAATACAAACTTTCCCAGAATTTCCACCACACCCGTTCGTCTTGGGTGAAGTTCTTGCCAAACATTTCACTGTTGGGGTAATTGGTTTTTAAAACGCGCAAGGTGTCGTTCTTCAGGTCATCTAGGCTCAATAAATCGTAAGCGCTAATCATGATCACCAAGGCTTGCTCGACGCCGGGCGATTGTGGGAAGTATTCCAATACGTATTTGCAGCGGTTCACTGCAGCTAAATAGGCATGCCGTTTCATGTAATAACGGGCCACGTGCAATTCGTGATCGGACAAGCTGTTGGCCAGGTAGACCATGCGCTGCGTGGCATCTTTGGCGTATTTGCTGTTAGGGTAGCGCGTCACCAACTCTTTAAAGCTGGTAAACGAATCGCGTAAACCACGCGGATCGCGATCGCTAATTTGCTGTTCGGTGGTTTTTTCAATAAAGCCGCGTTCGTTGAACACGGCCAAGCCTTTTAAGTAATAAGCGTAATCGACGTTAGGGTGATTCGGGTGCAATTTGATAAAACGGTCTGCCGCGGCCACGCACAATATTGGGTCTTGTTTTTTAAAATGGGCGTAGGCCGTTTCCAGTTGCGCTTGGGTGGCATAGCGGCCATTGGGGTAGCGCGATTCCAGTTTGCCAAAATAGACGATGGCTTTCTCGTAATCCTTATCAAACATTTTGGCTTGGCCTTCAGCGTAGATACGCTCTGCTGTCCAGCCTTTGGTGTCATCGAGTTCAGTGGGGTCACCGAAGATAGCGCAAGCATTGAGTAACAAAGCAAACATAAAAACTAAGATATACTTCATGCTGAAACGACCTTTAAGAATGATGCGCAATTATACCCGATGACAGACACCACTCAAGCTACTCTTCGTAATACCGACTCCCTAAATCAAGCCTTAACGCTGACTATCCCTAATGATTTAGGGGGCTTGCGCTTGGATGTGGCATTGCAACGGTTGCTGCCCGAACATTCCCGATCTAGGCTGCAAGCTTGGATTAAAGACGGCTTGGTCACGGTGTCAGGGCTAGCCAGCACATCTAAAACCAAAGTGTGGGGTGGCGAGGCCGTGGTGGTGCAGGTGCAAATCAAGCCTGAGCAGCAGGCGTTTCAAGCAGAAAACATCCCGCTTAATATCGTTTTTGAAGACCAGCATATCTTGGTGATCAATAAGCCGGCTGGCATGGTGGTCCATCCTGCCGCCGGCAATTGGACTGGCACCTTGTTAAATGCCTTGCTTTTCCATGTGCCCGAATTAAAAGACTTGCCCCGTGCTGGTATCGTGCATAGGCTAGACAAGGACACCAGCGGCCTGTTGGTGGTAGCCAAGACCTTGGCCGCGCAAACTAACTTAGTGCGGCAATTGCAAGCACGCACGGTTAAACGCGAATACCGAGCCATCGTCTGGGGGCAGATTTGGCGCAATGGCATGATAGATCAACCCATAGGCCGTGACCCAAGGTCGCGCACCAAGATGGCGATTAACCGTGCCGGCAAGCCGGCCATTACTCGCTACGAAATGCTGGAACGTTTCTCCGTGCAAACCTATATGCGCTGCAATTTGGAAACCGGTCGCACCCATCAAATCCGCGTGCACATGCAATATTTAAAAGCACCCATCGTCGGTGATCCGGTTTACGGTTTTCGTGGCATCGTGCCGATACGGGCCATGACGCAAACCTTACGCGATGCCGTCAGTCAATTTAAGCGGCAAGCGCTGCATGCCATCAAGCTAGGATTATTGCACCCGGCAAACAATGAATTTGTTGAGTGGCAAATTGAGTTGCCCGATGACATGAAAGCCCTGCTGGAGGCCATGCGTCATGAAGATCCGCGCGATGACGATGACGAGGCGTTTAATTTTGGCGGCTTGCAAACCGAGCCCTATTTGGCCGATGAAGATTACGAAGACGATGACTATGATGACGATGAATTTGTTGAGGATGAATTCGACAGCGAAGACGAGAATCTAGCAATGGATGATGAGGATTAAGCCTTGTTTGCCTTAAATGCGATACAGCCCAGTTGGCCGGCCCCGGCCAATGTGCAAGCCCTGCAAACCACTAGGCAAGGTGGATTCAGTTTGGCGCCGTATGCCAGCCTTAATTTGGCCATGCACGTCAAAGACGACGAGGCCTGCGTTAGGCAAAACCGCCAAGTATTGCGGACTGTGTTACCCAGTGAGCCGGTTTGGTTAAATCAAGTGCACGGGGTGACCGTGCTGGATGCGTCTTTGGTGCAGGGTGTGCCGGATGCCGATGCCTCGTATACCCGGCAAGCCAAGCAGGTGTGCGTCACCATGACGGCAGATTGTTTACCGGTCTTGCTGTGTGATCGTGCCGGCACGGTGGTGTCGGCTGTGCATGCGGGCTGGCGCGGACTATGCGATGGAGTAATAGAAGCGGCGGTAGCTAAAATGGCCGTTGCCCCCAGTGACGTATTGGCTTGGCTGGGGCCGGCTATTGGCCCCAATGCTTTTGAGGTGGGTCATGAAGTGCGGGCGCAATTCATGCAGCACGATGGGCAAGCCGCATTGGCTTTTAAGCCGCATGCCGACAAATGGCTGGCTAATTTGTATGTGCTTGCCCAGCAACGTTTAAACGCGCTGGGCGTGAGCCAAATTTACGGTGGCGGCATTGATCAAGCATTTTGCACCTACAGCGATGCGCAGCGTTTTTTTTCATACCGGCGCGAAGCCGTGACTGGCCGCATGGCCAGTTTGATTTGGTTGAATGCTTGATTGGTCCTTGCAATTTGCGCAGTGTAGCCGGCATTTCTCAACTATAATACGACCATGCTAGCGCCGTTTGTGCCTAGTTTTTAATACTGGTTATTAGCCATGCATTTTTCTGATTACACTAGCTTGAGTTACATCGTCGGCTTCACTTTTTTAGGTGGCCTGCTTAGCGTGGCGCTGGCGGCTTTGTTCGCTCTTAGTTTGCGCCCAACTTGGGTACCCATGCTGGTCAGTTATGCCATAGGCGCCATGCTGGGTGCGGTTTTTTTAGAAATCTTACCGCATGCCTTTAGTCTGGCTGGCAGTGTGGAAACGGTATCGGCCACCTTGCTGCTGGGTTTGTTGCTGTTTTTTGTGTTGGAAAAATTGGTGATATGGCGGCATTGTCACGGCGATCACTGCGAAGTACACGCCCTGCATAGTGAGCAGGATTGCCCGTCTGGCCATGGGTTTAATGCCAGGCAAACCAGCACCGCACAACTAAACACTGAACATGCAGGGGCAAAATACAAGGCGGTTGCGCCACAAGCACCTGCCTCTGCCTTGCTCAGTCATGGTCATTTGCACAGCCACGACAGCGGTCGCAGCGGCTTGATGATCATGATAGGCGACACCTTTCATAATTTCATAGACGGCATTTTGATTGCCGCGGCCTTTACCGCCGACATTAAATTAGGGGTAGTGACCGCTTTGGCGATTATTGCCCATGAAATTCCACAGGAAGTAGGGGATTTTTTAATCTTGCTGCATTCCGGCTACAGTAAAAAACAAGCCTTAATTTTTAATTTGGTGTCCAGTGTGGCGACCTTGGTCGGGGGCTTGATGGCCTATTATGCCTTGCAGTATGTGCAAAGTTGGGTGCCCATCATATTGGCATTGGCGGCATCCAGCTTGCTTTATGTGGCGGTGGCCGATTTGATTCCAGGATTACACAAGCGCACCGAACTGAAAGCCACTTTGGCGCAAATTTTACTCATTTCGATTGGTGTCGCCACCATCTGGGTCGCTCACGTCGTCTTGGAGTAAGGCCTTTTTGGCTTGCATGTGCCGTCGGTGTTTGACGCCGAGTAACCACAACAGCAAGGCGCAAGGCATCAGGCCGTAAAAGAAAAAGGTCAGCAAGCCGGCCGTGATGCTGACTTCGGTAGCGGCCATTAAGGTAACAAGGTATAGCCAAGCAATGGCGATGATGTACATAAATAAAATTTAAATTAACGGTAGGTAAGTGTTCATGAGTTTATCCCATCCTAAGGTCGGCTTCGTTTCACTCGGTTGCCCGAAAGCCGGCTCCGATGCAGAGCGTATTCTCACCCAATTACGTGCAGAAGGCTATGCTATTTCCGCCAGCTACGAGGAGGCCGATTTGGTGGTGGTCAACACCTGCGGTTTTATTGATAGCGCGGTGGAAGAGTCGCTGGATGCTATAGGTGAAGCCATAGCGAAGAACGGCAAGGTCATCGTGACCGGTTGTTTGGGCGCTAAAAAAGGCGTGGTGGAAGCGGCTCACCCTAATGTTTTAGCCGTAACCGGCCCGCATGCGCTAGAGGAAGTGATGACGGCGGTGCACGCCAATTTGCCTAAATTGCATGAGCCCTTTGTTGATTTGGTGCCGCCACAAGGCATACGCTTAACGCCCAGCCACTATGCTTATTTAAAAATATCCGAAGGCTGTAATCACCGCTGCAGTTTTTGCATCATCCCCAGTATGCGTGGCGATTTAGTTAGCAGGCCGATAGGCGAGGTTTTGAACGAGGCAGAAAACTTAGTCAATGCCGGTGTCTCGGAAATTTTAGTGATATCGCAAGACACCTCGGCTTACGGTGTGGACGTCAAATACCGCCCCGGTTTTTGGAATGGCAGGCCGGTTAAAACGCGCATGACCGAACTGTGTCAGAGTTTAAGTGATTTAGGCGTGTGGACCCGCTTGCACTACGTTTACCCATACCCGCACGTGGATGAAGTGATCCCCTTGATGGCGGATGGCTTAATTTTGCCTTATTTGGATGTGCCGTTTCAGCATGCCAGCCCACGTATACTAAAAGCCATGAAACGTCCGGCGCATGCGGAGAATAATTTGGCGCGCATCAAAGCTTGGCGTGAAATCTGCCCAGACATTACCGTGCGCAGTACCTTTATTGCTGGGTTTCCAGGCGAGACAGAAGACGACTTTCAAATGCTGTTGGATTTCTTAGAGGAAGCTCAGTTAGACCGCGTCGGCTGCTTTGCTTATTCTGCGGTGGACGGGGCGGCAGCCAATGCGTTGCCGAATCAAGTGCCAGAGACGTTGAAACAAGAGCGCTTGAGCCGTTTTATGGAAGTGCAGGAGCGCATTAGCGCTGCCAAATTGCAAAGCAAAGTGGGCAGCATGCAAACGGTATTGGTTGATGAGTTGGTCACGGATGAGGCTGGCAACATAGCAGCCATAGGCCGCACTAAAGCCGACGCGCCTGAAATAGACGGCGTGGTCTATCTAGAGGATGCCGAAGGCTTGACCCCTGGTGATTTCGTTGAGGTGGAAATATACAGCGCCGATGGCCACGATTTACGTGGTGGCCCACCGCGGGCTAATTAAATAAATTCGGCATGATGGCTGCCGGGCGTTGGCTGTCTGCGCGCTCTTCTAAAAAATCAAACGTCAGCGGGCAACGCGTCGGTTTTTTGGCGGCTTTGCGCTTCTTGGCTGTGCTGGCTTGTAAGTCTATGTAAGGCGTTTGGCTGATGCGCACGTAACCTGAGCTGGCTAATTTTTCGGCGGTGGTTTCAAATAGACTTAAGGGGTTGTCTATGTTTTGCAGGGTGACGATGGTTTTGCTCACTTTTAGCACGTTATACATGGTAAATTTTGCCGCAGTTTGTTTACCGTAAATCTCGCCTGTGTGAATTTCCACTTTGCCTCCCAGCACGAATGTTTCCTAATGGTAGCGCCACCATCGCCATTTAACAAGCTTTTTGCCGTGCGTGCTTGCTGAATTTATGTGAGAATGAAGATTGATACTTTTTAATTTAACAATGCAGCCTAGCAGGCTGCATGGAGTCTAGCATGACCTTAAATCGCCAGGCGGCAATGACGCTGTCGACGTTTCTACGCAGCCAAATAAAGCCTTTATCCGTTTGCCTAATACTAAGCTTGAGTTTAGCTGCGTGTGGCAAACAAGAGCCAGCGGCCAATGGCATGGCCATGCCGGCTATGCCGGTAGGCGTGATTACGCTGCAAGCCACCAATGTGCCGATTGCGGCCGAGACGGTGGCGCAAACCGAGGGTGCCAAAGAAGTGGAGATACGCCCACGTGTAGGCGGTATCGTGCTAAAAAAACTGTTTGAAGAAGGCGCGCCTATCAAGCAGGGGCAGGCTTTATTTTTAATCGACCCGGTGCCGTTTCAAATTGCCTTAAGCAATGCAAAAGCCCAGTTAGCGCAACAGCAGGCTAAGGTTGAGCAAACCGAACGAGAAGCGCTGCGCTTAAAAAGCCTGTTAGCGACGGAGTCGGTTAGCCAACGTGAGGCCGACAATGCCTGGTCCGACAATAGCATGGCCAAAGCGGCGCTGGCGCAATACCAAGCCAATCTACGTGAAGCGCAGTTAAATTTATCCTATACCACTGTAACCTCGCCGCTAGCCGGCATGGCGGGCCGCTTTGAATTGTCAGAGGGGGCTTTGGTGAATGCCAACACCAGCCTCTTGACCCGTGTTTACCAAATCAACCCAATATGGGTGCGCTTTAGTTTGTCCGATAGCGAATTGGCTTTGTTGGGTGGCTATTTGTCGCCAGCCCGAGTCAAACAATTGCATCTGATTTTACCTAACGGCCAAGATTACTCACAAACAGGCCAGTTAAACTTTGCAGCCAGCAGCATAGACCCGCAATTGGCTACCCAACAATTGCGCGCCAGCTTTGCCAATGCCGACAAAGCCTTGTTGCCTGGCCAGTTTGTTCGCGTGCGTGTTACCACCGGCAGCCGTAAAGGTGTATTTTTATTGCCGCAAACAGCGGTGTTGACTGGCGATCAAGGTAAGTTTGTTTTTGTCGCAGAAAAAAATGCCCAAGGCAAAGTAATGGCCAAGGTGCGACCTGTAGTAGAGGGCGGTTGGCAAGGGCCATCTTGGGTTATCTTAAGCGGCTTAAAAGCCGGCGAGCAAGTGATTGCCGACAATTTAATCAAAATGCGCCCGGGTGCCGAGGTGTTGCCCCATCCATACCAAGAAGCAACGCCACCGTCAGTTAAAGCGAAATAGGACACGGCCATGACCAAGTTTTTTATCACCAGGCCGATTTTCGCCTCCGTGCTGTCCATTATTATTGTGTTGGCTGGCTTGGCCGCTGCCTTTAAGTTACCCATCGCGCAGTACCCGCAAATTGCCCCACCCACGGTCACCATCACGGCCAGCTACCCAGGGGCGAGTGCCGACACCTTGGCAAAAACCGTGGCCGGCCCAATTGAGGAGCAATTGAGCGGGGTAGACAACCTCTTGTATTTCAATTCCAGCGCCGACTCCAGTGGCACCTTGGTGATCACGGCCACCTTTGAGGTGGGCACCGATGTCGATCAGGCGACCTTCAATGTTAGCAATCGCGTCAACATTGCTACCCCAAGGTTACCCGATGACGTGAGACGCAACGGTTTGATTGTGCAAAAGAAATCCAATGACATTCTGCTGGTGGTGATGCTGACTTCCAAAGATGCCAAGCACGACAGGTTGTACCTGAGCAATTACGCTACCTTGAATGTCTTGGATGAATTGAAACGGGTGAAAGGCGTGGGCGACGCCTTGATATTTGGTGGGCAAGACTATGCAATGCGTATTTGGCTACGGCCCGACCGCATGGCGCAACTGGGCGTCAGTTCCAGCGATGTGGCGGCAGCCATTGCAGCACAAAACAACCAATACGCGGCCGGCAAAATAGGCCAAGAGCCTGCCCCCAGTTCCCAGCAATTGGTTTATACGGTCAGCGCTAAAGGCCGTTTGCTTGACCCTGCTGAGTTTGGCAACATTATTATTCGGGCCGATGGCCCGCGTGGTCTGCTGTATTTAAAAGACGTGGCCCGCATTGAGTTGGGTGCGCAAAGTTACAACGTCACCTCCGCGCTGGACGGTCAAGCCGGTGTGGCCATTCCTATCTTTTTACAAACGGGTGCCAATGCCTTGGATACGGCGCAAGGCATCAAAGCCAAAATGGCAGAGTTAACCGGCCGTTTCCCGGCTGGCATGGTTTACACCATCCCTTATGACACCAGTGATTTCGTTAAAGCCACCATAGAAGAGGTGTTTAAAACCTTTGCTGAAGCCTTAGTCTTGGTGGTCTTGGTGGTTTTCTTGTTCCTGCAAAGTTGGCGCGCCACCCTGATTCCCATCATTGCGGTGCCGATTTCCTTAATCGGTACTTTTGCTGGTTTATACCTATTTGGCTTCTCCATTAATTTACTCACCTTGTTTGCCATGATACTGGCCATAGGCATAGTGGTGGACGACGCGATTGTGGTGCTGGAAAATACCGAGCGCCTTATGCGCGAAGAAAATTTAGCACCCTTGCCGGCCGCCATTAAATCCATACATCAGGTTTCGGCCGCTGTTGTGGCCATCGTATTGGTGCTGTGTGCGGTGTTTGTGCCGGTGGCTTTTCAAGGCGGCATTGCCGGTGAACTGTATCGGCAGTTTGCCGTGACCGTGGCGATTGCCGTGGTGATATCGGGGGTAGTGGCGTTAACGCTTACCCCGGCATTGTGCGCCATGATATTGCAGCAAAATCACGCTGAAAATCGCTTCTTTCAAGTGTTTAATCGGGGCTTTAGTCGCTTTTCGAATTTTTACACCCACACCGTGGCGCTAACCCTCAAGCATAAAATCATAGGCGGCTTGGCCTTTGCCGGCATAGTGCTGGCCTGCGTGCTGTTGTTCATGAAAGTACCCGGTAGTTTTGTGCCGGCAGAAGACCAAGGCTACGTGGTGACCATAGTGGTGATGCCAGACGGCGCGACATTGAGCCGCACCACTAAAACCACGGAAGCCATCCGTTCGGCGATTGCCCACGATCCAGCCGTGGCCCATGAGTTTGCCGTAAACGGCTTGGAATTGCTCACTGGTGCCAATAAAACCAACGCTGCCACCATGTTTGTGCGACTCAAGGATTGGAGCCTACGTGAAACCAGCGCCGATCAAATTGTTGGCAAATTGTTTGGCATAGGCATGAGTCAACCCGATGGTTTGGCGTTTGCTGTTAACCCGCCGGCCATTAGGGGGTTGGGCACCGCGGCTGGGTTTGAAGTGTACGTGCAAAGTCAGCGCGATACCGACCCCATTAAGTTGGCCGCAGTGATGAATAATTTAATGGAAGCCATGGGCAAAGATCCTAGTTTGACGCCAGCTAAAACTTTTTTCCGACCTACCGTGCCGCAATTGCTCATAGAAGTGGACGAGGCCAAGGCCATCTCGCAAGGGGTGCGCATTGCCGATATCTACACCACCTTGCAAAGCACCATGGGCTCGTATTATGTCAACGATTTCAATAAAAATGGCCGTACCTACCGCGTGCAGTTGCAGGCCGAGGCGCAATTTAGAATGCAGGTGGAAGACTTAGGTAAGGTTTACGTGCGCAGTCAGCCTAGCGCCAGCGCGCCAAATGGCAACATGATTCCCTTGTCGGCCTTAAGCAAGGTGAGCAACCGGGTCGGGGCGGAGCAGTTGGAGCGTTACAACGGCTTGTTGTCGGCTAAGGTGTTTGGCGCCGGTGCGCCGGGTGTGAGCTCAGGTGATGCCATTAAGGCGGTGGAGCGGATTGCAGCAAGCAATCTGCCTGACGGCTACCAAATTGCTTGGACCGCGCAGGCTTACCAAGAAAAACGCACTGGTTCAGCGGCTGTATTTGCCTTTGGCTTTGCCATCATCATGGTGTTCTTGATATTGGCCGCGCAGTTTGAAACATGGGCGCTGCCCTTGGCCGTTATCATGGCCGTGCCGTTTGCCTTGGCGGGCGCCTTCTTGGCCGTCTTGCTGCGCGGCATGCCGAATGACATCTACTTCCAAATTGGCTTGATCACCTTGATAGGCTTGGCCGCGAAAAATGCCATTTTAATAGTCGAGTTTGCCAGTCAGAAAATGGAGCAGGGTATGCCTGTTGCCGAGGCTGCCTTGGAAGCGGCTCGCTTGCGATTTAGGCCCATCGTCATGACTTCCATGGCCTTTGTGTTAGGCATCGTGCCTTTGGTGGTAGCATCCGGCGCCGGTGCCGCGGCAAGGCGTTCCATGGGCACTGGTGTATTCGGCGGCATGCTATTGGCGACCTTTGTTGCGACTATTTTTATTCCGCTGTTCTTCACTTGGTTAAGTGGCAAGCACGTAAGGCACCATGGCCAGTTGGAATCGCAAGTCAGTGCTAAGGAAATCCCATGATGGCCACTCAAATTAGGAGGCTAGCTCAAGTTTTTGTTGCACCATTGCTGTTGCTGATTGCTGCCTGTGCGCCATTGGGCTTGGACTACCAACGCCCGAATGTGGCTTTGCCTTCTGCCTACCATCAATCTGATGCCGTTGCTGCCAGCACGGCAATCAGTGCTTCATGGTGGACCTTGTACCAAGATGCCACGCTTAATGAATTAATCCGCCAAGCTCAACAAAATAATGCCGACATCAAACAAGCTGTTGCGCGCATAGAGGAAGCCGAGGCGGCGGCCCGCGAAATCGGGGCGGAGACTTTTCCTAGCTTTAATTTGGATGCGCGTGGTGCTCGCTCACGGGTCACCGAATCCGGCCCTTTTCCGGTTTTTAGTGAAAACCCACGCAATAATTTCAATGCGCAAATTGGTACGGCATTTGAATTGGACTTTTGGGGAAAATTGCGTCGCGCCAAAGAGTCGGCGCGTGCTCAAGCTTTAGCCAGCCATTACGGCAAAGCCACGGTGGATTTGTCGCTAACCGGCATGGTCACCCAGCAGTATTGGTTCTTGCGCAGCTTGGATGCACAAACGGCGATTGCGCTTGCCAGCTTAAAAACCCGTGAAGCCAGCTTGACCCTAACCCGCCGGCGTCTTGAAGGTGGCGTGGCCTCTGGCTTGGATTTGCATCAAGCGGAAGCCGCCAGTGCCAGCCTAAAAGCCCAATTGGCTGAGCTTGGTAAGGTGCGTGCGCAAACCCTACATCAATTAGCTTTGTTAGGTGGCGATTTAAATTTAACTATCCCTGCGCTGGCCTTAAATGAGCTGCCGTTGCCACCCACGCCACCGGCTGGTTTGCCTTCAAGTTTGTTAGAAGCTAGGCCGGATATACGGCAAGCCGAGCAACAGTTGATTTCCGCTAATGCCAACATTGGTGTGGCTAAAGCCGCTTTGTACCCCAGCATATCCTTAACTGCAGCTTTAGGTGGCGAGAGCCTGGCTTTGAGTGATGTGCTAAAAGCCTCGTCGCGTATTTGGACCGGGGGGCTGAATTTAAACCTGCCTATTTTTGATTCGGGCAAGCGCGGTGCGCAAGTGGATCAAGCCAGTGCGCAGCAAAAGCAAGTATTAGCCAATTACCAGCGTGTCATACAAACTGCCTTCACCGAGGTGAACGATGCCTTGGTGGCCGTGCGGCAAAATGCCGAGCGGGAGTCGGCCTTGAGCGACAGCCAAGTGGCAGCCAAAAAAGCCTTAGACATTGCCATGCATCGCTATCAGTCCGGTTATTCGGCCTACCTGGATGTGCTTGATGCGCAACGGGTGTATCACGTGGCTGAACTCAATTTAGTGCAAGCGCGTGAGGCTAGCTTGCAAGCCACGGTAGCCTTATTTAAGGCCTTGGGCGGTGGTTGGCAGGCCGCCAACTAAGTTACGCATTAGTCGTCAGTGACGGTCTAGCCCATGGTAAAATGCCGCATTATTTTTTAATGCCTGATTGACTATGACCGTTCGTACAAGATTTGCTCCCAGCCCAACCGGTTTCTTACACATAGGCGGTGCACGTACCGCCTTATTTTCTTGGGCCTATGCCAAAAAGCACGGCGGTGAGTTTATCTTGCGTATTGAAGACACCGATGTGGCACGCAGCACACCTGAAGCCGTGCAAGCTATTTTGGATGGCATGCAATGGCTGGGGTTGGATTACGACCAAGGCCCGTTTTATCAAATGCAGCGTATGGGCCGCTACAAAGTCGTCATACAAAGCATGTTGGCGGCAGGCAGTGCCTACTATTGCTACAGCAGTAAGGAAGAATTAGAAACCTTGCGTGAGCAACAAATGGCGCAAAAATTGAAGCCGCGCTACGACGGTAAATGGCGTCCGGAACCGGGCAAAGTATTGCCCCATCCGCCTGCTGACATCGCTCCGGTTATCCGGTTTAAGAATCCGCAAGACGGCGTGGTAGTCTGGGACGACTTGGTCAAAGGTCGCATAGAAATTGCCAATAACGAATTGGATGACTTAATCATTGCCCGAGCTGATGGCACGCCTACTTATAATTTTTGCGTGGTGGTGGACGATAGCGACATGGGCATTACCCAAGTCATACGCGGCGACGATCACGTTAATAACACCCCACGGCAAATTAATATGCTGCGTGCCTTGTCCGAGATAGACAGCAGCATACAGGTGCCGCAATACGCCCACTTATCCATGATATTAGGCAGCGATGGGCAAAAGTTATCCAAGCGGCATGGTGCGGTCAGTGTCATGCAGTACCATGAGGACGGCTACTTGCCGGAGGCGGTCATCAATTACCTGGCTAGGCTAGGTTGGAGCCATGGTGACGAAGAGGTGTTCAGCAAGCAGCAATTTGCCGCTTGGTTCGATTTGGATCACATTACGCCATCGGCCGCCCAATTTAATACCGAAAAACTTAATTGGCTTAATGCCCATTACATTAAGCAAGCCGAGCCTGCGGCCTTGCTGGCAGACCAATTGCAGCGTTTGGCAGCAAGAGGGGTACTGGCGCCTGATGCGGCTAAATTGGCAGCGGGCATCGCTTTGTATAAAGAAAGGGTGAATACCCTGAACGAATTGGCTGATGGCTTAGTCTATTTGTTCGAAAAGCCGAGCATGGATGCCGCCGCCGTTGAAAAACACTTAACGCCAGACATCATGCCGGTGCTGGCTGAATTGAGCGCGGCATTAACTGCTTGCGATTGGCAGGCCGAAGCCATACACCAAGCCATTAATGATGCGGTTACTAAAAACGGTTTAAAATTTCCAAAATTGGCCATGCCCCTGCGAGTGGCCCTCACTGGCACAGCGCAGTCACCTAGCATAGATCAGGTGATGGCTATATTGGGTAAAGAAGAAGTCCTGGCCAGATTGCAGGCCGCACTAAAATAGCGATACGGCTTTTGTTTAACGAGCTTGGCCAGCCCTTGATCTAAATTGTAAGCAGCGTATTATCACTAGCAGTTTTTATTTAACTCCAAACAATAGGAGACACCATGAATCAAAAAGGGCAAATGTTACAAGACCCGTTTCTTAACGCCTTACGTAAGGAACACGTCGCTGTATCTATCTATCTCGTCAACGGCATTAAATTGCAAGGTCAGGTTGATTCTTTCGATCAATACGTGATTTTGCTTAAAAATACCGTCACCCAAATGGTCTACAAGCACGCCATTTCAACCATCGTGCCAGCACGCATGGTGGCATTTAATTCTACTGAAGATGCCGAATAACACCCGATCAATCAGTGTGGTTCTGTAAACCTTGAAAGATTTGTTTGAGCGACCCAGCGGCTTTGATGCCGCTATTATGGTGAGCGTGGACTTCGGTGATCACGATTACCAAGAAAGTTTGCATGAACTCAGGCAGTTAAGCTTAACGGCCGGTTTGGCCATACGCGGCACCGTTGAAGCCAAGCGCGCTGCGCCTGATGCCAAGTACTTTATAGGCAGCGGCAAAGCCGATGAACTGGCGCAAATGATGCAGGCCAGTGAAGCCAATATTGCGGTGTTTAATCATGATCTGTCGCCATCCCAGCAGCGAAATTTAGAGCGGCTATTGCAAGCGCGGGTGGTGGATAGAACCGGCTTAATTTTAGACATATTCAGTCAGCGTGCGCAAAGCCACGAAGGTAAATTGCAAGTGGAGTTGGCTCAGTTGGAGCATTTATCTACCCGCTTGGTACGAGGTTGGACCCATCTGGAACGGCAAAAAGGCGGCATAGGCGTGCGCGGTGGGCCTGGTGAAACGCAGTTGGAATTGGATAGGCGCATGCTGCGCGTGCGGGTTAAACAATTGCGTGAGAAGTTGCTAAAGCTCAAAGCCCAGCGAGGCATGCAAAGACGGGCGCGCAAACGCTCCAACGTCATGACAGTGTCCTTGGTTGGCTACACCAATGCCGGTAAATCCACCGTGTTTAATCGTTTAACCAAGGCCGACATTTACGTGGCCGATCAGTTGTTTGCCACCTTGGACACTACTACGCATAAGATTTACATAGCCGATTGCGGTTCGGTGGTGTTGTCCGATACCGTGGGCTTTATTAAACATTTACCGCATGCCTTGGTGGAAGCCTTCGGCGCCACTCTGGAAGAGGCAGTGCAGGCCGATCTGCTATTGCATATCGTGGATACCGCCAGCACCAATCGTGATGAGCAGATTGCTCAGGTAAATAAGGTCTTGGCTGAGATAGGGGCCGCCAATGTGCCGCAAATTTTAGTGCACAATCAGATCGATCGAGTGGGCTTGATGCCTGCAATTAGCCGGGATGAATATGGTAGAATTAGCAGCCTACACGTTTCCGCTAAAACCGGCGAAGGAATGGATTTGTTAAGAATGGCCATTGCTGAACATGGTCAATATTTGCAAAAGTTAAGTACGGAAGAAAGTGCGTATGCTTAAGTCAAAGTTAGCTCATGATGGATTTTGGAGTGTTAAATGATTAAATTTCCTGGCTGGTTACAGGGTAATAACGATGGTCCACCCGATTTGGACCAAGTGATGCGCGATTTAAGCCGAAAAATTAATAATTTATTTGGTAAGGGCGGTGGCAATCAGCCTAACCGTCAGCCTAATAAGCAAACAAATGGCCTTGACGAAACACCAGCCTTGCCGGTTTTGCCCATCGTGGCCGTCGTGGTTTTAGTCTGGTTAGGCACCGGATTCTATATCGTTGATCAAGGTTCATTGGGCGTGGTAAAGCGCTTTGGTAATTTTGTGGAAACCGCTGAGCCGGGCCCGCGCTGGCATTTACCGTATCCGTTTGAATCGGCTGACGTGGTCAACATGGAGCAGGTGCGTCGATTGGAAGTTGGCTACCGCAGCGCAGGCGAAGGCAGTGGCAGCAAAGTCAAGCAACCTAAAGAAGCCTTGATGCTAACCGAGGATGAAAACATCATCGATTTGCAATTTGCCGTGCAATACAACCTAAAGAATGCCAAAGATTATTTGTTTAACAACCGTTCAACCGATGAGGCGGTGATGTCAGCGGCTGAAACCGCCATTCGTGAAGTGGTGGGTAAAAGTAAATTGGATGACTTGTTGCAAAAAGGCTTGGCGGATACCTCTGAGCGCATGCAGATTATTTTGGACAGCTACAAAACCGGTGTAAACATCACCAGCGTGTCTTTGCAAAGTGCGCAACCGCCTGAGCAAGTGCAAGAGGCCTTCGAAGACGTTAACCGGGCCAACCAAGACAACCAAAGGCAGATTAATGAAGGCCAAGCCTACGCCAACGACATCATTCCTAAGGCGCGCGGTACCGCATCCAGGTTATTGGCTGAAGCGGCCGGTTACAAATTAAAGATAGAAAGCGAGGCCAAGGGTAATGCCAGCCGCTTTGAGCAAATTCTAGTGCAGTACAAAAAAGCACCGGAAGTCACACGGCAGCGTTTGTTTTTGGAGGCGCAAGAACAAATCTTGTCTAGCGTGAGCAAAGTGGTGGTCGACCAAAAAGGCGGCAACAGCATGCTGTATTTGCCGTTGGATAAATTGATCAATGCAACTGAAGAAGCGGCCGTGCAAAAATCACAATCCTTGCAATCGCTTAATCCACAAGCGGCGGCAGCACCAGAGCCGGCGCTAACGACCGATCGTACACGCGACGCTTTTCGCAGTCGCGACAGAGAAAGCAGGTAGGAGCCGGCCATGAAAAATTCAACTAATGTACTTTTAGGCCTAGTGGCCGCCCTGTTTTTGTTCTCCAGTTCGGCATTTACCGTTGATCAAACTCAGTTTGTCATCGTGCAACGCTTGGGGGAAATTGTTTCGGTTAAAAAGCAACCCGGCATGCATTTCAAATTGCCTATCGTGGACAATCTGAAATACTTCGATAACCGTATTTTGACGCTGGATTGGGAGCAACCGGCTAAATTCATCACCAGTGAAAACAAATACATGATGGTCGATTCGTTTGTAAAATGGCGCATCATAGACCCAGCCAAATACTACGTGTCGATTAAAGACGGTGGCGAAGCGGCAGCCGAAGACCGTTTGTCTAAAGTGGTTAACGCCGGATTGCGAGCTGAATTTGGTAAGCGCACCGTGCACGATGTGATTGCCGGTGAACGCGGCACCATCATGGATAATTTGCGTAAACGCGCCGATATGGAAGCGCGGCAAATTGGCATACAAGTGGTGGACGTGCGTTTGAAACGCGTGGATTACGCCGAAGAGATTAGTAAGTCGGTGTTTGACCGCATGATCGCCGAGCGTAAACGTCTGGCCAATCAGCTCCGTTCAGAAGGCTCGGCGGCATCAGAAAAAATTCGTGCGGATGCCGACAAGCAACGCGAAGTGATCATCGCCGAGGCTTACCGCGATGCGCAAAAAACCAAGGGTGAGGGCGACGCTACGGCTGCGGCGATATACAACCAAGCTTATGGTAAGAATCCGGAATTTTACGCCTTCTACCGCAGTACCGAAGCGTATAAAAATACTTTTAAAAGCAAGAGCGATGTTATGGTCTTAGACCCAAGCTCGGACTTCTTTAAATACATGCGCAGTCCCAATAAAAAATAATACGACGGACTAATTAGAGAGCATAAAAAAGTGCAGGCCAGTTTTTTTACCGCCGTGGGCTTGATCTTGGTTTTAGAAGGCTTGATGCCCTTGTTGTTACCGCAATCATGGCGTGAGGCTTTTCAACGTTTGATGGCGCTTAAAGACGGCCAACTGCGTTTTGTAGGTTTGTTGTCGGTGCTAGCCGGCCTGCTGTTGATTTGGGTAACTAACCGTTAAAGATGAGAAAAAATGCGTAATTGGCTGCTTCCAGAATACCTAGAAGACGTGCTGCCGGCTGAGGCGGCGCGTATTGAAACCATGCGCCGCTGCTTGCTCGATTTGTTTCGTGTGCACGGTTACCAATACGTTATTCCGCCTATGCTGGAATACATGGAATCATTGATTACCGGTGCCGGTCACGATTTGGACCTGGCTACCTTTAAAGTGGTGGATCAATTAAGTGGCCGTTTGATGGGGGTTCGGGCGGACATGACCCCGCAAGCCGCTCGTATCGATGCGCACTTGCTTAACCAGCAAGGCATTACGCGACTATGTTATGCCGGTAGCGTGGTGCGTACTAAGCCCGATGGCTTAGCGCAAACGCGTGAGCCCTTGCAATTAGGTGCCGAGCTATACGGTCACGCAGGTGTGGCCAGTGACATTGAAATTCAGCGCCTGTTAATACTAGCCTTGCAGGCCATGGGCGTGAATCAGGTGCACATGGATTTTAGTCATGTGGATATTTTTGGTAGCTTGATTGCGGCCAGCAGCGTGGGTCCGCAGTTGGAACAAGATTTGTATGCCGCCTTGCAGAGTAAAGATCAGTCTAGCGTAGCTAGCCTAACGCAAAGCTTGGATAAGCCTACTCGTGAAGCCTTGTTGCAGTTAACCGAACTCAATGGCGATCAAGCGATATTGCAAAAAGCAGCCAAGGTGCTGCCTGCCATGCCTGCGATCAAGGCTGCTTTAGCTAGCTTAACGGCCGTCAGCCATGCCTTGGCGGATTTGGATGTCAGCTTGAGTTTTGATTTAAGTGAATTACGCGGTTACCACTACCACAGCGGCATGGTCTTCGCTGCCTATGCCCAAGGTTACAAGGGGCCGTTGGCACTCGGCGGTCGCTATGATGAAGTGGGTTCGGCATTTGGTCGAGCACGGCCGGCAACCGGCTTTAGCTTGGATTTGCGTGGCGTAGTGACGGCCTTGGCACCGGCATCCTTGCCGACAGCCATTTTTGCCCCTGCGCAAGGCGATGCTGGCTTGCAGGAAAAAATCGCTGCATTAAGGGCAGAAGGGCACATCGTCATTCAAGCTTTGCCAGACACAGGGCACGATGTAAAAGAATTAAATTGCGACAGGAAGTTAGCCCATTACAACTCCGGTTGGCATGTGCTGGCCATCGATAGCAATAAAAATTAAGCAAACTAGTCAGCACGGCACTAAGCACACTCTCAAATTAAAATTATAAAGTTAAAGTTATGGCAAATAAGGCAGCAAAAAACGTCGTCGTTATCGGTACGCAGTGGGGCGATGAAGGCAAGGGGAAAATAGTCGATTGGCTAACCGATCACGCCCAAGGCGTGGTGCGCTTTCAAGGCGGGCATAATGCCGGCCACACCCTGGTAGTGGGTCAAGGTGATGCGCAGCGTGTCTACAAGCTTAACTTAGTGCCGTCTGGCATCGTTCGTTCAGGTATTAACTGCTACATCGGTAACGGCGTGGTGTTGGATGCAGGTCACTTATTAGGTGAAATTGCTGCTTTGGAAAAAGACGGGTTGGAAGTCAAAAGCCGTTTGAAAGTTAGCTCAGGTTGCCCGCTTATTTTAAGCCACCACGTGGCAGTAGACGTGGCCCGTGAGGCCAAACGCAGTGCCGACAAAAAGATAGGTACAACCGGCAAAGGCATAGGCCCTACCTACGAGGACAAAGTGGCGCGTCGTGCGCTGCGGGTTTACGATTTATTTTATCCTGAACGTTTTGCAGATAAATTACGCGAGGTCATGGACTACCATAACTTTGTATTAAGCCATTATTTGGATGCTAAAACCGTCGATTTTAATCAGCAATACGATGCCAGTATGGCCCATGCTGTGGCTTTGAAGCCTATGATCAGCGACATTTCAGCCGAGCTTTATGCGGCCAATGGCCGTGGCGACAACCTATTGTTTGAAGGCGCACAAGGCACCTTGTTAGACATCGATCACGGTACTTACCCCTATGTGACTTCTAGCAATTGCATCGCCGGTCAAGCTTCTGCTGGGACCGGTGTGGGCGCCAATATGCTGCATTATGTTTTAGGCATTACCAAAGCCTACACCACCCGTGTCGGCGGCGGCCCATTTCCTAGCGAATTGGACATTGAAACGGCCGGCGTGCCTGGCTACCAAATGTCGACTAAAGGGCAGGAGATAGGCACGGTCACCAAACGCAAGCGTCGTTGTGGCTGGTTTGATGCGGCGGCTTTGCGTCGCTCTGCCATGATTAACGGTTTAACCGGCTTGTGCATCACCAAATTGGACGTCTTAGATGGCATCGCGGAACTGAAGATATGCATAGGCTACGAGTTGGACGGCAAGAAGATAGACCTATTGCCGATAGGCGCGGATGACGTGGCCGGCTGTCAGCCTATCTACGAAACCGTGCCAGGTTGGACGGAAAGCACCTTTGGCGTTAAAACATGGGCTGGGCTCCCTAAGAATGCGCAACATTACCTGAAGCGCTTGGAAGCCTTGTGTGGTGTGCCGGTGGCCATTGTTTCCACTGGCCCTGAGCGCGATGAAACCATCGTCATCGAACACCCCTTTTCTTAATTTCTCATGCAAAAGCAGCGCTTAGCTTGGGCCATCTCCGGTTCTGGGCATTACCTAAGGGAGGCGCTGGATTTGCTGGCCACTTTGCCAGACGTCGATGTGTTTTTAAGTAAAGCCGCTGCTGAAATTATTCAACAGTACGGCTTTCAGGCTAAGTTAGAAGCCAGCCAGCATCGGGTCTATTACGATAAAACCGCCAGCAGTGTGCCCGTCGGTTTGCTCTACAGTGGCCACTATCACACATTGGTGATCGCCCCGGCCACCTCCAACACCATAGCGAAAATGGCTTACGGTTTTTCCGATTCCTTGGTAACCAACCTCTACGCGCAAGCTGGCAAAACGCTAGTGCCCAGCTTGGTGTTTGCTTGTGACACGGTGCCAGAAGAAAGCGCTGGTGCCATTGAATCGGAAGCGCCGCGGCAAAAAACCGTGCAGGTTTACCCCAGGCAAATTGATTTAGCCAACGTTGCTAAGTTGGCTGAATTTGAAGCCACCTCAGTATTTTCAGACATTCCCGCATTGGCCACCGCGATTAATCAGCGTTTGCATGCATTGGGCGCTTAGTGCAACAGCATGGTAGCGAAAAATTTACTTTTCTTAACGGGTAAATTGGCTGAAAAAAGCTTGGCTAAGGTGTTGGCGCAAGTGCAATCCAAACAAGACCCAAATACCCCGCCATTCAAATACCGCATAGAGCAAATAGGTGTGTCGGTGGCCGCACTCATGACGCCGCAGTTAATTGCCAGGCGACTTAAAGACAGCGGTGATGCCGACAAGGTGATCGTGCCTGGTCTGTGTTTGGGCGATATTGCACCCTTGGCTGATCAATATGGCGTGCCGGTTGAACGTGGACCAGCGGATTTAAAAGATTTGCCGCAGTATTTTGGTCAAGTGGGTCTGACCCCGGATTTGAGCGATTACCGCGTGAAGATTTTTGCTGAAATCGTCGATGCCCCCATGTTAAGCGTGGCTGGCATCGTAGCTAAAGCGCAAGCGTATCAAGCGCAAGGGGCGAACGTTATCGATTTGGGTTGCTTGCCTGGCGTGCCTTTCCCGCATTTAAAAGAGTCCGTGCAGGCACTTAAAGCACTGGGTTTTGCTGTCAGCGTTGATTCGCTTAGCGTAGACGATTTGTTGACCGCCGGGCATGCCGGTGCCGATTTCTTGCTGAGCCTAACTGAAAAAACCCTATGGATAGCCCACGAAGTAGCGGCCACGCCGGTGTTGATTCCGGCTAAACCACACAGCCTGCCGTCTTTATACCGGGCCATTGAAGCTTGCCAAAAAGCCGGCAAGCCTTTTATCGCCGATGCCATATTGGACCCCATCCATTTTGGTTTGACGCAATCCATCGTGCGCTATCAAGCCCTGCGCAAAAAATACCCGGACATCGCCATCATGATGGGCATAGGCAATCTGACCGAATTGACCGATGCCGACACCACCGGCATTAACGCATTGTTGTTTGGCATCATCAGCGAATTGAACATCAATGCCGTGCTGGCAACCTCGGTCAGCCCACACGCGGTGAATGCCATCGCCGAAGCCGATTTAGCTAGGCGAGTTATGCACGCTGCCAAGACCGATGACAGGCTACCGCGTGGCTACAGCAATGGCT
>SXLB01000047.1 GCA_005777825.1 Methylotenera sp.
GGTGCCGGTGCTGGGGTCGATTTTATTGTCCGCCGCCAACAACCAGCCTTTACCTAAATTGCGCTCTTGGCTTCTGTCGTATGCTTGCACCGCAATGCGCTCAGAGCCAAGCAGTTTCATGACTTGTGGCAAGGCATCTTCTGGTGCGGTAAAGACCACGCTGATGGGTTGCAATTGGGTGATCACGACGATGCCTTTAGCGCCGGAGGCCCGCAGCATATTGCCTTTATCGATTTGCCGTAAGCCCACACGACCGCTAATAGGGGCGATCACTTTGGTGTGCGAAAGCTGCAATTTTGCGTTGTCTATGCTGCCTTGATCGGCTTGCACGGCGGCTTTGTGTTGGCGCACCAGCGCCTCTTGCGTGTCCACTGACTGTCGTGAAATGGAGTCTTGTGCCAACAGGGTGCGATAGCGTTCTAGATCGGCTTGCGCATTATCCAGCAGCGCTTGATCACGGGCCAATTGCCCAGCCGCTAAGGTGAGCTGGACTTCGAACGGACGGGGGTCAATTTGCGCCAGCAAATCACCGGCTTTAACCATTTGTCCTTCTTTAAAATCAATGCTGGTAATTTGACCGTCTACTCGGCCGTATACCTCAACCGCGTTGAGCGGCGTGACCGTGCCTATGGCCAATAAATTATCATCAAATTGACCTTGGCGAACCGACGCCAACACCACTGGCATCTGCTCGGCATCGGCCACATCCGACTGCGTGTTAGGCGTTGCTGCAGGCGGCGTAGTCGGATCGCCTGAACTCATCCAAATCACCACGGCCAAGACCAATGCACCCACGCCTAGGGTAATCAGTTGGCGTTTTCCTAAGGTGGTTTTGGGTCTAGCCGAGCTTAGGCCTGAAAACAGTTTTGCTAGATCAGATTGAGATGCCATGTGTCGTTACCGTTTAAAGGTTAGGCTTGAATTATAGACGATAATCCAGTCTATGCACCAGCTTAGGCGCGCGCAATTTGATTGCGCTAAACGGCTTAAAACGCCAATAAAAAACCCGGCACATTGCTGCACCGGGTTGCTTATATCACGCTGCTAAATAGCCGCGATTAAAATGGAATGTCGTCCTCGAAATCGTCAAAGCCTGAACCGCCTGCCGCTGGCTTCGCCGCAGCAGGTTTGGCCGCCACCGGGTTGCTAGGCGCTTGATTGTAATCGTCACCGCCGCTGCTTTGATCCATGCCGCCGTCGTAACTGGCATTGGAGCCGGCGCCATCACGGCCACCCAACATTTGCATTTGATCGGCAATGATTTCAGTGGTGTAGCGATCTTGGCCTTCTTTGGTTTGCCATTTGCGCGTTTGCAAGCGGCCTTCGACATACACAGGACGGCCTTTTTTTAAGTACTCACCGGCAATCTCGGCCAACTTACGGTACATAACAATGTTGTGCCACTCGGTGCGCTCTTGCTTGGCACCGGCTTTGTCTTTCCAGCTATCGGTGGTGGCAATGCTGAAATTACAAACCGCGTCGCCGTTCGGCATGAAACGCACTTCAGGATCACGGCCTAAATTGCCCACTAAGATTACTTTATTTACTGATGCCATTTTTTATCCCCTCAATAGTTGCTGCACCTTGGATTCGCTCCAAGCCTGCGTGTTATGTATTTTTAAATCCACTTTCAAAATGACCGTGCGCTCTTGCGGCAAAACCACTGCCTCTAATACGCCCGCCAGTTTGCTTAACTGATTTTTAAGCTTGCTCGCTTGTTCTGCGCTTAACTCAGCCGACGCTTCATCCAAGCTGTACATCTTGGTTTTAAGTGCCGGTGGCGCTTGCATGGAATAAGCCAATAGTAGCCATAAAAGCATCATTACGCTACAAAAAATAAACACGCTGGAAAAACCAAAACGGTGCGATAAATAGCCGCCCATGGCACCCCCAACAAAGATGCCCAAGGATTGCGCGGTGTTGTACACGCCCATGGCCGTGCCCTTGGCGGCAGCAGGGGCCATTTTGCTGATGATGGACGGCAAGGAGGCCTCCAACAAATTAAACGCCACGAAATACACCGTCAATGAAAAGACGATGCCCCAAAAGTAATCTATGGATAAGGCAAAAAACACTTGCGCAAACAACATGGTGGCCACGGCCGCCACGAACACCTGTTTCATCTTGGCCTGTTTTTCTGCGTAAATAATGGCCGGCACCATCAACGCAAAAGACAGCAACAACACAGGTAAATAAATAAACCAATGTTGATTTACGTTAAGCGTACTGGCCTTGCTAATGGCAAACGGCACCACAACAAACATGGCCATTTGCGCAGCATGCAAAGCAAAAATACCGTAATTTAAACGCAGCAATTGTGCATTGTTTAGGACGTCTTTTAGTTTGGCCGGCGCGGCACTGGCATCGGAATGGTAATGGCTATTCACCGGATCGGGCACCACGTACTTGACCACGGCGATGGCAGCCAAGGTCAACACGGCGGTCATAAAGAATATGCCTGGCACGCCTATCCATTGATTGAGTAAGGGGCCGCCCACTAAGGACACGGCAAAGGCCACGCCTATGGTGGCGCCTATGCTGGCCATGGCCTTGGTACGGTTTTCATCGCGGGTTAAATCGGCCAACAAGGCCGTGACCACGGCAGACACGGCTCCGGCCCCTTGCACGGCGCGGCCTATGATCATCCCTTCTATGTTCATGGCCAAAGCCGCCATCATGCTGCCCACCGCGAATATGCCTAGGCCCAAATAGATCATGGGCTTGCGGCCAAATTTATCGGAGGCCATGCCAAACGGCAGTTGAAACAAGGCTTGAGTTAGGCCGTAGGCACCCAGTGCCAAACCTATCATGAGCGGGGTGGGGTGTTCAGGAAAGGAGGCGGCGTAAACCGCAAAAATGGGCAATATGGAAAATAAGCCGAACATGCGCAGGCCATAAATAGAGGCCAAACTGACGGTGGCGCGCAATTCAACCGGGGTCATTTTATCTAAACTACTGCCTTCAACTAGGGCGGCCATTTTTTGCGCGGCCACGTCTTTAACCAAGCCACCTAACTGATTTTTTAAGGCTGTCATGTAAATTACTTGAGCTAATTTTAGAAAAGTAGGTATATTAGCAGGTTGCCAAAAATTAACCGAGCCTTTAGCCCCAAGCATGATGGAATTCATAAAAATACGCGGTGCACGCACGCACAATCTTAAAAATATTTCATTGGATATTCCCCGCAATCAGTTGGTGGTGATCACCGGTTTATCCGGCTCCGGTAAATCGTCTTTGGCCTTTGATACCTTGTATGCCGAAGGCCAGCGACGTTATGTGGAATCCTTATCGGCCTACGCCAGACAATTTTTGGCGCGCATGGACAAGCCGGATGTCGACCTGATAGAAGGCTTGTCGCCGGCCATATCCATAGAGCAAAAATCCACCTCGCATAACCCGCGGTCAACCGTGGGCACGGTCACCGAAATTCACGATTATTTGCGTTTGCTTTACGCCCGTGCCGGTGACCCAGAATGCCCAGAGCATGGCATCAAATTGGAAGCGCAAACCGTCAGCCAAATGGTCGATCATGTCATGGCTTTGCCAGAGGATACCAAGCTCATGCTGTTGGCACCGGTGGTGAGCAACCGCAAAGGCGAGCAACTGGATTTGTTTGAAGAACTCAAAGCACAAGGTTTTGTGCGCTTGCGCATAGACGGCACCATTTACGAAATGGACGCGCTGCCGCAATTGGCCAAGACCACCAAGCACAGCGTGGAAGTGGTCATAGACCGGATAAAAGTTAAACCGGACATGAAGCAACGCATCGCCGAATCATTCGAAAC
>SXLB01000048.1 GCA_005777825.1 Methylotenera sp.
CGGATTTGTACCCGCGGTTACTTTAAGCATACGCCCGACTGACGCCGACGGCTTCGCCCTAGATGGCTGGGGCAGTGGGGCCAACAACCGCCTTCGCTACGCCGTCACCACAGCCAATAGCAGCGCCTTTACCACCACCATTAACAGCCTATCGCTGAATCCAAACTTACGCATTTGTGCCGCTGCCACCAATATTAGCGCCTCCGCATGTCACGCCAGTGTCACGACTTTAAGTGCCAGCGCCGTGGCCGTAGTGATATCATCCGGTAAAACCAATCTGGCCAACACGGCCCGTGACGAAGAAGCCGCTAACAGGGATAATAATAATATTACTTTTGTCAGCCACGAACCCACTAGTGAGTTTGATGACCAGCTCAGCTGGTTATCCTATCCCTTGCTAGCGCACGAACTGGTCAATGCCGGAAAGCTACCTTGAACCTATGAACGACAAGCAACTATTACGCTACAGCCGCCACATGCTGTTGCCACAAATCGGCTACGAAGGCCAAGAAAAACTGGTCAACAGCCACGCCTTAATCGTAGGGGCGGGGGGCTTGGGTTCGCCGGCCGCTTTGTATTTGGCCGCCAGTGGCGTGGGCACATTAACGATATGCGATTTTGATGCGGTGGATTTAAGTAATTTACAACGCCAGATAATTCACAGTATGGCGCGCGTGGGCATGAATAAAGCGCAGTCGGCCAAGCAAGCCATCGCTGAAATCAACCCCGACATCAGTGTGCACGCCATAGAAGAAAGAGTCGACGAAGCAACCTTGTCTGCATTAGTTGAAAAAGCCGATCTGGTGCTTGATTGCAGCGATAATTTTGCCACCCGTTACACTTTAAATCGCCTCTGCGTGGCCCTAAACAAACCACTGGTATCGGGCGCCGCCATCGGTTTTGAAGGACAAATTACCGTTTACGATATGCGTAACAGCAACAGCCCTTGTTACCATTGCTTGTTCCCCGACAGCAGTGAAATCAGCGGCGAAGACAACGCTATGCGCTGCGCCAGCCACGGGGTGTTTGCGCCACTGGTGGGCATCGTGGGCACGACCCAAGCTGCTGAAGCATTGAAGTTATTGATGGACATAGGCGAGAGTTTGCAAGGCCGTTTGCTTTTGCTCGATGCGCTTAGTATGGAATGGCGCACCATTAAGCTCAACCCAGACCCAGCCTGCCGTGTATGCGGCGAAGGCCACTTAGCCGCGCAATAAATTGCGCATAGGCTGTGTTAAAATAACGGCCATGACAACGCACACCACCCCGCTCGACACACCCGCGATTAAAGAGCTCGCTAAATCATTTGACCCCAAAACCATAGAAAGCCATTGGTATCAATTTTGGGAGAGCAAAGGCTATTACGCGGCTGGCTTAGACCAATCCAAGCAAAATCAATTTTGCATACTGCTGCCGCCACCTAATGTCACCGGCACTTTGCACATGGGTCACGGTTTTAACCAAACCTTGATGGATGCACTGACCCGCTACCACCGCATGGCAGGTGACAACACACTATGGCAACCGGGCACTGATCACGCCGGTATTGCCACGCAAATTGTGGTGGAACGTCAGTTGGATGCGCAAGGTGTATCGCGCCTCGATTTAGGCCGCGAGAAATTCTTAGAGAAAGTCTGGGAATGGAAGGAATACTCAGGCGGCACCATCACCAAACAAATGCGCCGTTTAGGCACCTCGCCGGATTGGTCGCGCGAGCGCTTCACCATGGATGCCGGTTTAAATAAAACGGTGACTGAAAGCTTTGTTCGCCTATACAACGAAGGCTTGATTTACCGCGGTAAACGCTTGGTTAATTGGGACGTGAAGCTAGGCACGGCGGTGTCCGATTTGGAAGTGGTGCAGGAAGAAGAAGACGGCTTCATGTGGCAGATCAATTACCCCTTGGCCGATGGCTCTGGCCATTTAACGGTGGCCACGACTCGCCCAGAAACCATGTTGGGGGATGTGGCGGTGATGGTGCACCCGGACGACGCACGTTATAAAAAATGGATCGGTCAAAAGGTAACGCTGCCTTTGTGCGATCGCGAGATTCCGATTATTGCCGACGATTACGTGGACATGGAATTCGGTACCGGTGTGGTGAAGGTCACGCCTGCGCATGACTTCAATGACTACGCGGTTGGTCAGCGGCACCAATTGCCTTTAATCGGCATACTAAATTTAGCCGGCTTTGTGAATGACAGTGCACCTAAAGCCTACCAAGGCTTAGAGCGCTTTGCCGCCCGCAAACAAGTGGTGGCCGACCTAGAAGCGCAAGGCTATTTAGTCAAAATCGATAAACACAAATTAAAAGTGCCACGCGGCGACCGCACCGGCGTGGTGATTGAACCCATGCTCACTGACCAATGGTTTGTGGCCATGAGCAAACCGGCCGCCGACGGCAAATCGATTACGCAAAAAGCCTTGGACGTGGTGGCCAGCGGCGAAATCAAGTTTTACCCAGAAAACTGGGTTAACACCTATAACCAATGGCTAAACAACATTCAAGATTGGTGTATTTCACGCCAATTATGGTGGGGCCATCAAATCCCAGCATGGTATAGCGATGCCGGCAAAGTCTACGTGGCACAGGACGAGGCCACCGCCAAAGGTTTGGCGGAAAAAGACGGTTACAGCGGCGAGTTAACCCGTGACAACGATGTATTGGATACGTGGTATTCGTCTGCCTTATGGCCGTTCTCTACCCTAGATTGGACCGGCGATGCAGAAAAAGACGCGGCCAATCAGGCCTTGCAACAATACCTGCCCTCTAGCGTCTTGGTGACCGGCTTTGACATCATCTTTTTCTGGGTGGCGCGCATGGTCATGATGACCAAGCACATCACCGGCAAAATCCCCTTTAAACACGTCTACGTGCACGGCTTGATCCGCGATGCCGAAGGCCAAAAGATGAGTAAATCCAAGGGCAACGTGCTGGACCCCATCGATTTAATTGATGGCATCAGCTTGGAAGATTTAATCAAGAAGCGCACCACCGGCTTGATGAATCCTAAAGATGCACCCAAGATAGAAAAACACACCCGCAAAGAATTCCCCAATGGCATCAATGCTTACGGCACCGATGCCTTGCGCTTTACTTTTGCCGCCTTGGCCTCACCCGGCCGCGACATTAAATTTGATTTGCAACGCTGCGATGGCTACCGCAATTTCTGTAATAAATTATGGAATGCCACGCGCTTTGTCTTGATGAATACCGAGGGCCAAGATAACGGGTTTGATGCCGCCACTTGCGGGGAGGGTGGGCGTAAATTCTCTGCCGCCGACCGTTGGATAGTCAGCATCTTGCAACGCACGGAAGCGGAAGTGGAACGCGCCTTTGAGGATTACCGTTTTGACTTGGCGGCTAAAGCCATCTATGAATTCGTTTGGGATGAGTACTGCGATTGGTATTTAGAGTTAGCTAAAGTGCAAATTCAACAAGGCGGTGAGGCGGAACAACGCGCCACCCGTCGCACCTTATTGCGCGTCTTGGAAACCGTGTTGCGTTTGGCGCACCCCATCATGCCATTTATCACCGAAGAGATTTGGCAAACCATCGCGCCCATGACAGAAAAACACGGCGCCAGCATCATGTTAGAAGCTTACCCTAAAGCGCAAGCCGACAAGCTCGATGAACAATCCGAAGCATGGGTGGCACAACTCAAACAAATGGTCGATGCCTGTCGCAGTTTGCGCGGTGAAATGAGCATCTCACCGGCGGCACGCGTGCCGCTGGTGGCATCTGGCAATGCAGAAAAATTAACGGCTTACGCCCCGTATTTAAAAGCCTTGGCCAAGTTAGAAGAAGTCAGCATCGTGGCCGACTTACCGGAAGCCGACGCTCCCGTGATGTTGGTGGACGATTTCAAACTGATGTTGAAAGTGGAAATCGACGTCGC
>SXLB01000049.1 GCA_005777825.1 Methylotenera sp.
ACCTGCGACACAATAAGACGGTAAATGACGCCTTTCACCACTCCGATACCGCTAAACGCTTTGAATCTTACGGTTGGCACGTGCAATCCGTAGACGGTCACGATGTAGCCGCGATTGGTAAAGCCATAGCTGCGGCTAGAAAAGTGACAGACAAACCCTCTTTAATCTGCTGTAAAACAGTTATCGGTATGGGTTCACCAAACAAATCCGGTTCACACGATTGCCACGGTTCAGCCTTGGGTCTAGACGAAGTGGCGGCCACCCGCGCTAACATCGGCTGGCCACATGAGCCATTTGTCATTCCAGCTGACGTTTACGCTGGTTGGGATGCCACGGCTAAAGGCGCTGCTGCTGAAGCAGCATGGAACAGCAAATTTGCCGCCTACCAAGCAGCCTTCCCAGCTGAAGCCGCTGAATTCTCACGCCGCATGGCTGGCGATTTACCAGCAAACTGGAAATCAGCCACCGATGCCATCATTGCCTCTACTAACGAAAAAGCCGAAACAGTGGCCACACGTAAGGCCTCACAAAATGTGATTGGCGCTTTGGCTCCAATCTTGCCTGAATTCTTGGGCGGTTCTGCTGACTTAACCGGTTCTAACTTAACTTCATGTGGCAGCTTTGTGCACGTGGATGCAAAAAAACCAGGCAACTACATCTCTTACGGCGTACGCGAGTTTGGTATGTTCGCCATCATGAACGGCATGGCCTTACACGGCGGCGTCGTGCCATTCGGCGGTACCTTCCACATGTTCTCTGATTATGCAAAATCTGCCTTGCGCATGGCCGCATTGATGAAACAACGTTCTATCGCGGTATTGACCCACGACTCCATCGGTCAAGGCGAAGACGGTCCTACCCATCAACCGATTGAGAACACCGCCGGCTTACGCTTGATTCCTAACATGGACGTATGGCGTCCAGGTAGCTCAACCGAAACGGCCGTGGCTTGGGTGGCAGCAGTTGAACGCAAAAACGGTCCAAGCAGCTTGGTATTAAGCCGTCAAAACGTGCCTGGCATGAAACACGAAGCCGCGCATTTCGACTTGATGCGTAAAGGCGCATACGTGCTATCAGACGTATCAGGCAAAGCCGATGTGATCATTATTGCCAACGGTTCAGAATTAGAATTGGCCGTTAAAGCAGCAGCTGAATTGAATGCAGCGGGCACGAAAGTTCGAGTGGTTTCTATGCCATCAACCAATGTATTTGATCGCCAAGATAAAGCCTACAAAGACAGCGTGTTAACACCAGGCGTAAAACGCGTAGCGGTTGAAGCCGGCGTAACGGATTTCTGGCGCAAATACGTAGGCTTAGAAGGTGCTGTAGTGGGTATCGACACCTTTGGCGAATCAGCCCCAGGTGGCGTGTTACTGAAACACTTTGGCTTCACCGTTGAAAACGTTGTAGCGACTGTTAAATCAGTACTGTAATGTTAATCTGCGTCATCTTAGTTCGAGTCGCTTAATCGCTCGAGCTTAAGATGCCGTCAAATAACTAACGGTTTAGTTCAAGGGCACCTCCAGTGGGGTGCCCTATTGTTTTATAAAGGCGCTTAACTTCATACCTAGGTATAGGTTAGCCCATCTCTCGAATAACGATAGGAATGATCATGGCAATTCGCGTAGCAATTAATGGTTTCGGTCGCATTGGGCGCATGGTGTTTCGTGCCGCCATCAAGGATTTTACTGATATAGAGGTCGTGGCCATCAACGATTTGTTAGAGCCGGACTATTTGGCCTACATGCTAAAACACGACTCGGTACACGGCCGCTTTAAAGGCGAGGTCGCGGTGAGTGGCAATAATTTGGTGGTAAACGGCAAACCCATACGCTTAACAGCAGAAAAAGACCCCGCCAATTTGAAATGGAATGAAGTGCAAGCTGACATCGTCATCGAGTGCACGGGCTTTTTCTTAACCCAAGAAACTTGCCAAAAACACTTGGATGCAGGCGCGAAAAAAGTCGTGCAATCGGCCCCGGCCAAAGACGACACGCCTATGTTTGTTTACGGCGTGAACCACAAAACTTACCAAGGCGAGGCCATCGTATCGGCCGCCTCATGCACCACCAATGGCTTGGCGCCGGTAGCAAAAGTGCTGAACGATGCCTTTGGCATTAAGCGCGGCTTAATGACCACCGTGCATGCGGCCACCGCCTCGCAAAAAACCGTGGACGGCCCATCCAATAAAGACTGGCGTGGTGGTCGTGGCATATTGGAAAACATCATTCCCTCTAGCACAGGCGCCGCCAAAGCCGTAGGCAAGGTCATACCTAGCTTAAATAAAAAACTCACTGGCATGGCTTTTCGCGTGCCCACCTCAGACGTATCGGTGGTGGATTTAACCTGCGAACTGATTAATGAAACCAGCTACGAGGCCATCTGCCAGGCCATGAAAACCGCTTCCGAAGGCGAACTCAAAGGCGTATTGGGCTACACCGACGATAAAGTGGTGTCCACCGATTTTCGCGGTGAAACCTGCCCATCGGTATTCGATGCCGAAGCCGGCATGGCGCTGGACTCAACTTTTGTTAAGGTGGTGGCATGGTACGACAACGAATACGGCTACACCTGTAATTTGATGCGCTTAGTGCGTTACATCGCTTAGGCTTTACTTCTCGCCCCATTAAAAAAGGAACAACATGGCCGTTATTAAAATGACTGATTTGGATTTACAAGGCAAGCGTGTCTTGATCCGTGCCGATTTAAATGTGCCGGTCAGCAACGGCAAGGTGACATCCGACGCACGCATTAGCGCCTCCATGGCCACCATCAACTTTGCCTTAAAGGCCGGCGCCAAAGTCATGGTGACTTCACACCTAGGCCGTCCTGAAGAAGGCGTGTATTCCGAAGAAAATTCATTGCAGCCGGTGGTCGATGTGATCAGCGCAAAACTCAATCAGCCGGTACGCTTAATCAAAAACTGGTTGGATGGCGAGGTGGCTGTCGCAGCCGGCGAGTTGGTGGTGCTGGAAAACTGCCGCTTTAATCTGGGCGAGAAGAAAAACAACGACGACTTGTCACAAAAATACGCCAAACTGTGCGACGTGTTTGTCATGGATGCCTTTGGCACGGCCCATAGAGCAGAAGCCTCTACCCACGGCGTGGCGAAATATGCTGTGGTGGCGGCCGCTGGCATCTTACTGGTCAACGAATTGGAGGCTTTAGGCAAAGCCTTGCTTAATCCAGCTCGGCCCATGGTGGCCATCGTTGGCGGCAGCAAGGTCTCGACCAAGCTGACAGTATTGGAAAGTTTGTCTGAAAAAGTAGACCAAATGGTGGTCGGTGGTGGCATCGCCAACACCTTTTTAAAAGCAGCCGGCCATGAAGTAGGTGGCTCGTTGTGCGAAGACGACTTGGTGACGGTAGCACGCACCTTAATGGACAAAATGAACCAAAGGGGAGCAAGCATTCCTATTGCCGTCGACGTGGTGTGCGGTAAAAAATTCGCAGCCGACGAGCCCGCCGTAAGCAAGGACGTGGAAAACGTGGTCAAAGATGACATGATTTTTGATATTGGCTCGAAATCTGCTAGTCAAATAGCAGACATCATTAAACATGCCGGCACCGTGGTCTGGAATGGACCGGTTGGCGTGTTTGAATTTGACCAATTTGGCCAGGGAACCAAAACCATCGCCATGGCGATTGCCAACAGCAAGGCTTTCACCTTGGCTGGCGGCGGCGATACCATAGCCGCCATCCAGAAATACGGCATAGAAGATAAAGTGGATTACATCTCCACTGCCGGTGGGGCATTTTTGGAGTTCCTAGAAGGCAAAACTTTGCCTGCGGTGGCCATACTAGAACAACGTGCTGCGCAGTAATACTCAGCCTAAAGCGCAGTACCGTAAAATGGGGCGAGACGCCCCATTTTTATTTGAAATTAAAGCAATACTTACGTTGAAAAGGCTAAGCGCTTGACCTTACGCAAAACCAAAATTGTCGCCACTCTTGGCCCCTCTTCTAACAGCGAAGAAATGCTGGCACGCATGATCACGGCCGGCGTGAACGTGGTCAGGCTGAACTTCTCTCACGGCAGTGCCGACGAGCACATACACCGAGCCGCCATGGTACGTGCCATCGCCGCCAAACTAAACCGGCCCATAGGCGTGTTGTGCGACTTACAAGGCCCAAAAATTCGCATAGGCCGATTCGAATTGGGCAAGGTCAGCCTAAAAACCGGGGACGTCTTTATTTTGGATGCCGATTGCGAATTAGGCAACCAATACCACGTAGGCTTGGATTACAAAACCTTGCCACAAGAGGTGGCGGAAGGCGTGGTCTTACTGTTAGACGACGGCCGTATTAGCATGCAAGTGGACCGCGTGAAAGGCAACCAAATCCATTGCCTGGTGTTAAACGGTGGCGTACTCAGCAATAACAAAGGCATTAATCGCCAAGGCGGCGGCTTGTCTGCCGAAGCCTTGACCAAAAAAGACCGCATAGACATCAAAACTGCCGTGGCATTGGAAGCCGACTTCATCGCTATGTCCTTTCCCAAGACCGCAGCGGATGTCGAGTTGGCAAGAAGCCTAGTCAAGCAAGCCGGCGGCCATGCCAGCATCATCGCCAAAATAGAACGGGCCGAAGCCATAGACAATTTAGCCGCCATCATTGAGGCATCGGATGCCATCATGGTTGCCCGCGGTGATTTAGGCGTGGAAGTGGGTGACGCAGCCGTGCCAGGGTTACAGAAACGCATGATACGCATGGCACGCGCACAAAACAAATTGGTGATCACGGCCACGCAAATGTTGGAATCCATGATCAGCTGTCCTATCCCGACGCGAGCAGAAGTGTCCGATGTAGCGAATGCCGTGTTTGACGGTACCGATGCCGTGATGCTGTCGGCCGAAACCGCCGCTGGTCAATACCCGCTGGAAACCGTGCAAGCGGTGCACCGAGTGGTCATGGAAGCGGAAAAAGAATACATCAAACTCGAGCATGCCGAAAAAACCGATGAAACCATTGCTGCCGCGGCCATCTACACGGCCAAACACTTCAAAGTCAAAGCCATTGCCGCCTTGACGCAATCCGGCAACGCGGCTCGCTGGCTATCCAGAGCCGATGCAGAAGTGCCTATCTACGCGCTTTCGCCAGACAAATTGGCTAGACGAAAACTGACTTTACACCGTGGCGTTTACCCTTTCCCGATAGCACAGGGCAATAAAAACAAAGATGAAATCTTGCAAGAAATGGAGCAGGTCTTGTTGCAACAAAAAATGGTTAGCCCGGGTGACACGGTGCTGCTGACCTTTGGTGAACCGATAGGCAGCCCAGGTGGCACCAACACCTTAAAAATTGTCAATATTGGCCCCATCCTAGCCAAATAAAATCCAGTTCTAAGTCAGCTTAAAACCGAGCAAGGCAGATAATGTTTTGTTTGGCTTTAGTTGGCATTTATAATAGTCTATCCACCCCTTAAAGCTTAAAGCACGCACATGACTACGCCTTTACTCGAAACGCACTTAACCAGCCTTAAACGCATACACCAAGGTAAAGTGCGTGACATTTATGAAATCGATGCGCACACCATGCTGCTGGTGAGCACAGACAGGTTGTCTGCCTTCGACGTGATATTGCCAACCGGCATCGCCCACAAAGGCGCCATGTTGACGCAAATGGCGAATTTTTGGTTTGAAAAACTGCAACACATAGTGCCCAACCACTTAACCGGCATCGCCCCTAAAAGCGTGGTGACGGATCCGACCGAGCAAGCGCAATTGGGCTCGCGCGCCGTGGTGGTGAAAAAATTAAAAGCCCTGCCCATAGAAGCGATCGTGCGTGGCTACTTGGTCGGCAGTGGCTGGAAAGAATACCAAGCGCGTGGCACCGTCTGTGGCATCCCTCTAGCGGCTGGCCTACAGCTAGCCGCGCAATTAAGCGAACCCCTATTCACCCCATCCAGTAAAGCCGCGGTGGGAGAACACGATGAAAACATCAGCCTAGCGCAATGCGCTGAGCTGCTGGGTGCAGACATGGCCGCGCAAGTGGCTAAGGTCGCCATAGCCTTATACAAAGAGGCGGCGGCTTATGCCTTAACACGCGGCATCATCATCGCCGACACCAAATTTGAATTCGGCTTGGACGAACATGGCGTGTTGCATGTCATGGACGAGGTACTCACCCCAGACTCATCGCGTTTTTGGCCTGCCGACAGCTACGTCGTGGGTAAAAACCCGCCCAGCTATGACAAGCAATACGTGCGCGATTGGCTAGAAGCCAGCGATTGGAATAAAACCGCTCCGGCCCCTGCTCTACCGGCTGATGTGGCAAAGAAAACCAGTGAAAAATACATGGAAGCCTTTGAGCGCCTCACTGGTCATGCCTTAAAAATAGACTAATGGCTGACAGCGGTGCCGCGTGATTAATCAATTAAAAAATTACGCCCAGCAACTCAAGCAGGAGTTAGCCGTATACCGCTTACTGTTAAAGCACCCGCGCACACCGTGGCTAGCTAAACTGTTGTTGGCTCTAGCCATAGGCTATTTGTTATTGCCCTTCGACCTGATACCGGATTTTATTCCCGTGCTCGGCCAATTAGACGAACTGATCATCATCCCGCTACTGGTCTATTTGGCCGTATTGCTGATACCGAAGAGTCTGCTACTAAGCTGCCGAGTGCAAGTGCAGGCCAGCCAAGCGCCAGAGGTTTAATTGCATTATCGGCGTTAATTTAGCCGGCTTGCTTGTTATAATTGCGGCTCAAAATTTAAGTAAAGCATTCATTCATTTTAATAGTTAGGATTTAGTCATGTCGTTAAACCAAGTACCCACCGGTAAAGATGTACCCAATGATTTCAATGTGATCATTGAAATCCCCATGCAAGGCGACCCCGTTAAATACGAAGTAGACAAAGACAGCGGTGCTATTTTTGTTGACCGCTTCATGGGTACGGCCATGCAGTACCCAACGAATTATGGCTACGTGCCCCACACCTTGGCCGATGACGGCGATCCAGTCGATGTCTTGGTCATGACGCCAGTGGCACTCATTCCTGGCGTGGTGGTGCGTTGCCGTCCACTAGGCGTATTGCTAATGGAAGACGAGGCCGGTTTAGACGCTAAAGTATTGGCCGTGCCAATAGAAAAAGTGTGCGGTTTATACGGCCACCTTAAAACCCATAAGGATTTATCGGCTTGGCGCTTAGACATGATTGCCCACTTCTTCGAGCATTACAAAGATTTGGACAAAGGCAAATGGGTCAAAATTAATGGTTGGGGCGATATCGATCAAGCCAAGAAAGAAATCTTGGACGGCGTGGCCAACTACAATAACGCCAAGGTAAAACCGGCGTTCTAAACTTTAAAGATTAATCGCTAAATGCGATGCAAGCTGGCCGACAGGGCTTTCAATTCCTTTTCGGCTCGCTTGTAATCGGGACAAATACTGGCCACGGTGGCCCAAAATTTTGCCGAGTGGTTCATTTCTTTTAAATGCGCCAACTCGTGGCAAACCACGTAATTAATGATGTGCGGTGGTGCTTGCAATAAGCGCCAATTCAAACGGATTTGTTTTCTCGAATTGCAACTGCCCCAGCGTGAACTGGCGTTAGATAATGCCAAGGAGGCAAAGCCAACGCCAAGCTTACTGGCGAACAGTTCCAAACGCCGGCTAAAATCCAACAAAGCTTGTTTCTTGTACCAAACCAACACCTTACGCGCCACCAGCTTAGTATCCTGCGGATTGGGCAAGGCCAGTTGCAAAATACCGGGCTCGTGCTGCACCGCTTTAGACTGCGCATCGCGCTCGACCACCAAGCGCATGCTGTTACCTAAATAAAGCAAACTCTCACCGTGTTGCCAAGCCATGGCCGGCACTGAATTAGCACTTAAGTCGGCCAGCTTCTTGACTATCCAATCGGATTTTTTGAGCAGGATGCCCTCTAGCTCAGCGTGCGTAATGCGTTGCGGGGCATGCACCAACAAGCCTTGGGCGCCTATTTTCAAGCCCACGCTTCGTCGTGGGCGGCGGCTAAGCTGGTAGGGCACTTGCACACCGCTGGCCAGGGTCAGCAGGTGGTTCATGCCGCGTTTATCACCTGCATTTGCGCTTCTATCCATTGCTCGACTTTAAGGTTGAGCGCATCGGCTTTGAGGTCTGCCGTGGCTATGGCTGGGCCTATGTGCAACTTAATCACACCAGCTTGCTTAATGAAGCCCTTGGGCCAACAATGGCCGGCATTATGCGCCACCGGCAAGACTGGGGTTTTCGTTTGGCAGGCCAACCATGCCCCGCCTATGTGGTATTTGCCCTGTTGATGGGGACGCATGCGCGTGCCTTCTGGGAATATCACCACCCACAAACCTTGCGCCAACCTCGCTTGACCTTTGCTCACCAACTGCTTGAGCGCTTCACGCCCAGAGGCACGGTTAATGGCTATCGGCGAAGTCATGGCCAACCCCCAACCAAAAATGGGGATCCACAATAATTCGCGTTTTAGCACGTAAACTTGAGTAGGGAATATCGCTTGAAAAGCAAAGGTTTCCCAAGCCGATTGGTGCTTAGCCAAAATGATGCAAGGCCTATCGGGTATGTTTTCCATACCACTGATCTCATGGCGTACATTGCAGGTGACCCGCAACCACCAAATCATGCTGCGTGCCCAGCCCGAGATAAGTTGGTTGCGCAAGATGGGATGGACTGGCCAGGCCAGCAAGGCAATGAGCGTAAAGATGGGCGCGGTAATCAGTTGACCGATAAAAAACAAGCTGGAGCGAAGAAAAAGCATGGGCTTATCCTAAATGCGGGCTCGCAATGATGCGTTGCACCGCTTCAGCTAAATCCGCGCACACCCAAGTGTTGTCTGGCAAGGCTAGATCAGCATTGGCCTTGGCAGCGGCCAAGGTGGCCTCACCCTTACCGCTTAACACTAAAATAGGCTGACAACCAACGGCTGCAAAGGCTTGTAAATCTCTTAAGGCATCGCCCACTGCCGGTACGCCATGCAACTCAAGAGCAAAACGCTTAGCAATGTCCTCCACCATGGCCACGTCGGGTTTACGGCAACGGCAATGGTCGTCTGCCGCATGCGGGCAATAGAATATGGCATCGATACGGCCGCCCACTGCAGCCAATTCGCGGTTCATTTTCTCGTGTATGCTGTTGAGGGTGGCCATATCGAATAAGCCGCGGCTGATACCCGATTGATTGGTGGCCACCGCTACCCGATAGCCGGATTGGTTAAGCAAGGCAATCGCGTCCAAACTGCCGGGCAAAGCTACCCACTCATTGGGACTTTTAATGAAATTAGCGGAATCCCGATTGATGACACCGTCCCTATCTAAAATCACTAACTTCATAGTGCTGCCGTGCCTAGCTGGCCAGTTTGGACAAGTCGGCCACGCGGTTCATGGTTTGATGCAACACCGCCAGCAAGCCTAAACGGTTGGCTTTTAAGGCCGGGTCATCGGCGTTAACCATGACCTTATCGAAAAAAGCATCGACCGGCGCTTTAAGGGCCGCTAAAGATTGCAAGGATGCCGTGTAATCACCCAACTCAAACAAGCGATTGGCTTCTGGTACCACCGCCATCAAGGCTTGATTCAGGGCTATTTCTGCCGGTTCTTGCAACAAGCTGGCCTGCACTTGTGCTGGCACTGCTGCTTCAACTTTTTTCAGTATATTGCTGACGCGCTTATTGGCGGCGGCCAAGGCCGGCGCTTCGGCTAAGGCAGAGAAAGCCTTAACCGCTTCTAAACGCTGTGGCACCAAATGAATTTGTTCTGGCATTTGACTGAGCACGGCCTCCACTTCCAGAGCGCTGTAACCTTGCTCTTGCAACGTATTGGCCAATCGGTCAAAGCAAAATGCCGATACCGCTAAACGCGTTTCCTCGCTTAAGCCGGGGAAGCCGCTGGAAGCAGTGCTTAACAAGGCAGACAAATTTAAAGCCAACTTGTTTTCTATCAACATGCGCAGCACACCCAAGGCATGACGACGCAAACCAAACGGGTCTTTATCGCCACTGGGTTTTTCACCTATGCTAAACAAACCCAGCAAGGTTTCTAATTTATCCGCCAAAGCCACGGCAATACCCACTGGATTTCGTGGCAAGCTGTCGCCGGCAAAGCGCGGTTTGTAATGGTCTTCTATGGCATACGCCACGTCATCGTCTAGGCCTTCGTGTTGGGCGTAATAACGGCCCATGATGCCCTGCAACTCAGGGAACTCACCCACCATGTCGGTGACCAAATCGGCCTTGGCCAATTGCGCCGCCAATGCGGCTCGCTTGGCCAAGTCTGCACCGCCTAACTGCATGGCAATGGCACTGGCCATGGCACTCACCCTGGCCGTGCGCTCGCCTTGTGAGCCTAGCTTGTTGTGGTAAACCACTTTATTTAAACTCTCTAGGCGGCTGGCTAAGGTTTTTTTGCGGTCTTGATCAAAGAAGAATTTGGCATCGGCCAGACGCGGGCGCACCACCCGTTCGTTGCCACCTATTACGGCGCTGGCATCGTCTGGACTGATGTTGGATACAATCAAAAAGCGGTTGGTTAACTTAGCCTGCGCGTCCAGCAAAGGGAAGTACTTTTGGTTGGCCTTCATGGTCAAAATCAAGCATTCTTGCGGCACTTCCAAATACACCGCTTCAAATTGGCCCAACAAAACATTGGGGCGCTCAACCAAGGCCGTCACTTCATCCAACAAGGCCTCGTCTTGTATTGGTTTGAGTTGCTGTTTGGCCGCAGCGGCATTGAGTTGCTCTAGAATGTCAGCGCGACGCTCAGCAAAACTGGCTATCACTGCGCCCTCTTGCCTAAGCTGCGCAGCGTAACTATCGGCATCCTTTAGGGTAATCGGCGATACTTTAGCCTCAAAACGGTGACCTTGGGTTTGCGCGCTCGCCGTTAATCCAAGCGCCGTCACTGGCACCACCTGATTGCCGTGCATGGCCACCAAGCCGTGGGCAGGGCGCACAAAATTAACGTTACTCCAACCGTCGGCCAATTGGTAGCTCATGACTTTAGGAATAGGCAGCTTGGCGATGGCTTCGTTTAACGCCAATTGCAATCCGTCTTTTAAGCTCTGGCCTTTTTGCGTCACCTCAATAAACAAAGCCTCATTTTTACCGTCCATTTGACGACTGAGTTGCGGCACGGCGGATTCGTCTAAACCCAGGCCATTTAAGCGTTTAATTAAAGCTGGCGTAGCCTGCCCGTTTGCGTCCAAGCCCACACTGACTGGCATCAGTTTTTGCACGCTGGTTTTATCCGCGGCCATGGCCGCAACCTGGGTCGCATGCATAGCCAAACGGCGGGGCGTGGCATAAGCGGTCAAGGCACTGCTGCTATCGACCAAGCCCAATGCGTGCAAGTTTTCAAATAGCAATTCAGAAAAAGCCTGACCCAGTTTGTTTAATACTTTGGGTGGCAACTCTTCTACAAACAATTCGACTAACAGGTTTTTTTGACTCATGCTGCGGCTTTCTTGGCTAAATCGGTTAACACTTCATCCGCCCAATCCTTGGGCGCCATAGGGAAGCCTAAGCGGGCACGGCTGTCTAAATAACTGGCCGCGACCGATCTGGCCAAGTTGCGTATGCGGCCTATGTAGCCGGCCCGTTC
Source organism: Methylotenera sp. (assembly GCA_005777825.1). Classification (GTDB taxonomy): domain Bacteria; phylum Pseudomonadota; class Gammaproteobacteria; order Burkholderiales; family Methylophilaceae; genus Methylotenera. The sequence continues at coordinate 11,569 of SXLB01000049.1, forward strand.
AGTCACGGAAATGGCGCCGCGCGCATCCAATAAATTGAAGGTATGGGCGGCTTTAAGCACTTGTTCGTAAGCCGGCAGGGCCAACTGGTTTTCCATCAGATGCTGGGCTTGTTTTTCGTGCGCGGTAAACGCGGTGAATAAGAAATCGGCATCGGAATGCTCAAAGTTATAGGCCGACTGCTCTTTTTCATTTTGCAAGTAAACGTCACCGTAACTTAAACGTTCGCCGTTTGGTCCAACGGTCCAAGTTAAATCGTAAACGTTATCCACGCCTTGCAAATACATGGCCAATCGCTCTAAACCGTAAGTGATTTCACCGGTAATGGGTTTGCAATTAATGCCCCCTACTTGTTGGAAATAGGTGAATTGGGTGACCTCCATGCCGTTTAGCCACACCTCCCAACCTAAGCCCCAAGCCCCTAAGGTCGGGTTTTCCCAGTCGTCTTCGACAAAGCGTATGTCGTTTTTTTTCAAATCAAAACCCAAGGCCGCCAAGGACCCCAAGTACAGTTCCAATATGTTGGCAGGCGCGGGTTTTAACACCACCTGAAATTGATAATAGTGCTGCAAGCGATTGGGGTTTTCACCGTAGCGCCCGTCTTTAGGACGACGACTCGGTTGCACGTAGGCCGCTTTCCATGGCTCAGGGCCGAGCGAGCGTAAAAAGGTAGCCGTGTGCGAAGTGCCGGCACCCACTTCCATGTCATAGGATTGCAACAGGGCGCAACCGCGGTCCGACCAATAGGTTTGCAGGGTGAGGATAATTTGTTGAAATGTCAGCGCCATGATGGATGCCTGTGGTTTAGTTGCTGGCTTTTGCCGCAAGCCGTAAAGCTGGAATTTTACTTTGTTTTAGCTCGCCTTGCCAAAAAATTAGGCACAAAAATGGCCAATAAACCCAGAAAACACAGCAGTAAAACCGGCTTGTTGGCAAAACGCACATAAGGGGTGCTGCCGCTGTAGCCTTGCGCCATGACCTGCAAGCTAGTCACGCTAAAATGCGGGGCCTGCGCCAACACCTGGCCGCGCCTGTCTATCATGGCGGTGGCGCCAGTATTGGTGGCGCGCAATACAGTGCGGCCGGTTTCCATGGCGCGCGCCTGGGAAAACTGCAAGTGCTGATAGGCAGCGATGGACCGTCCGTACCAGGCATCGTTGCTGGCATTGACCAGTAAGCTGGCCGCTGGTAATTGCCGAATAATTTCTTCACCAAACACGTCTTCGTAGCAGATGTTAATCGCCACTTTTTGCCCAGCTATAGCCATAGGCTGCGGCTGTCTCGTGCCACGCGACAAATCGCTTAATGGCATATTCAGCCAATCGCGGTAAACCCAAGCAAACACGGCTTTGAATGGAATGAATTCGCCAAATGGCACCAAATGCGATTTGCGATACACTTCGCCGCCTGCACCGGCTATGTTTAGCATGCTATTAAAATACTGGCCTTGCTGGTACTCAATCACACCGACCAATACCGCCCCATTATTTTTTTGCGCGAGCACCTTGATGCGTGCTTTAAATTCATCCGGCAAGGCACTGGAGAGCATGGGCAGGGCCGTTTCCGGCATGACAATAAGCTGCGCGTCACTGGCCTCCGCCAAGCGCAAATAGTGCACTAAAGTGCGCTCCACCATGTCTGGTGACCACTTTAAATCTTGTGCAATATTGCCTTGCAACAAGGCCACTTTAATCGGCGCCGACTGCGCTTGCGTCCATTGCACTTGCTTTAAGGCGTAGCCAGATAAAATGAGCATCAGCATGGCATAGATTAAGCGGCGTTTTAGTTTGGCGGGGGCCGGCAGCGAGCTAAAACAATAGGCCGCAGCGCATGCAAGTGCGACCGTTATAAGCGATACCCCGTACACCCCCAGTATAGGCAGGTAGCCCGCCAAAGGGCTGGCTGGGACTTGGCTGTAGCCCATGCTTAACCAGGGAAAGCCCGTGAAAATCCAACTGCGCGTCCAATCGGTTAAGGCCCACCATACCGGCACCGCAATCAGCAATTGATTGGATTGCGCCTTGACGGTTTTCAGGCTGAGCCAGCCGACTAGCGCAGGGAAAAGGGCCAAAAATGCACTAAGCAGCAGAGTCGCCAAGGCAGCCATCCACATAGGCATGTGACCGAAATCGTGCAGGCTGATGTAGATCCAATAGATGCCTGTGCAGAACAAGCCTAGGCCATAAAAAAAGCCGGCTAGTGCAGCTTGCTTAGGGGTGTCGCATTGCCACCACACCCAGCACAAGGCGGCTAGGGAGAGCAGGCTTAGGGGGTATAAGTAAAAAGGCGCAAAACCTAATACACAGGCGGCGCCTAATACAAACAAACACAGCACATGGACTAAACGGGAGGAGTTAAGCATGGGCTAAATTGTAGCCTGTTATAGGCCATAACCGCAAAGCAATACGGCGGCTTGTTGGCCCGTGGTTTATTCGGTCTTGCTGGGCACGTCGTATTTTTTACCGGCGTCAGGGCCTTCACTGCCATCGTTATTGATGAACACCACTTGCACGACTTTGTTATCGATAAAATCCAACTCGGTGGTTTCATAATAACTGCCGTCGGCAGCGGTATTTATGTAGTGGTATTGCCATATGGAGGCGACCACCTTGCCGGTGCTTTTTACTTTAACGTCGTCGGCTTTGGCCGGTTCGCCAAACTGGGCGATGATTTTTGCTTTGTCAAAACCGTTTATGGCTCCCACAAAATCTTTTTCTAGGGTAGGAATATCCAATACGGCCGGCGCTTCCTCAGCCTTAACTGCCGTCATTAATAAAAGCGAGCTCAAGACTACCGCGAATAATGCACTGTATTTCATTACCGACTCCAATCAAAAAAGCGTTATTTTTAAATGCCACGCAAGCTGTGAGCAGGCTAGGCTAGAATAAGTTCCTTGATGGAAAGCAGCAATGTTAGCGCAGCCACGCCACAGCTAGGCTGCCGCGTCCGCGTCGCTTAACACTTCCAGCATCAGGGTGTGCAAGCGACGACTGTCCGCGCGCAATACTTTAAAACGCAAGCCGCTAAAGGTAATTTCATCGTCGCGTTTTGGCAGGTGACCAAACTGATGGACCACCAGCCCGCCGACGGTGGAGAATTCTTCATCGCTCAATTCGCAGCCTATCACGGCATTAAAATCGGCAATTTCCGTTAAGGCTTTTACTCGGTATTGGCCATCGGCATTTTGTATGATGTTGTCTTCTTCTTCGTCGTAATCGTACTCGTCTTCGATTTCACCGACAATTTGTTCCAGCACGTCCTCTATGGTCACCATGCCGGCGACACCGCCATATTCATCGACCACGATGGCAATATGATTGCGATTGCCACGGAATTCTTTTAATAAAATATTGAGTCGCTTGGATTCGGGAATAAACACCGCTGGACGCAACATGTCACGGACTTCAAACTCTTCGCCGGCGTAATAACGCAACAAATCCTTGGCTAACAATATGCCGATCACGTCGTTTTTATCGTCTTCAATGACAGGAAAGCGCGAGTGCGCCGTTTCAATGACGTGCGGTATAAAAGTTTCGGGGGGATGAGTGATGTCGATGACATCCATTTGCGAGCGCGGGATCATGATGTCGCGCACTTGCATTTCACTGACTTGCAGCACGCCCTCTATCATGGCGAGCGAATCTGCATCCATCAAACTGTTTTCATAAGCGCCGTGTAACAGCGCTACAAGTTGCTCGCGATCTTCTGGTTCGCGCATTAAAAAATGACTTAAACGTTCTAATAAACTGGGTTTTTCCGACTCGTCAGCCATGGCAGGCGTCCTATGTAATGAGATAGGGATCAGCATACCCTAATTTTGTGACAATTGCAGTTTCTATGCTCTCCATTAAGGCCGCTTGCGCCTCATGTTCATGGTCGTAGCCGTGCAAATGCAAGATGCCGTGCACGGTTAAATGCGCGTAATGCGCTAGCCAGGATTTTTGCTGGGCGGCCGCTTCACTGGCCACCACCGGTGCGCAAATAATGATGTCGCCGATTAAATGCGGCTCCGCACTTAAAGGGAAAGTCAGCACGTTGGTGGCGTAATCTTTTGCTCGGTAATGTTTATTGAGTGCCCGCCCTTCGGCTTCGTCGACAAGGCGTATGGTGACTTCCGTGTCTACCCTAAGCGCGGCTTTCACCCATGAGCGCAACTGCGCTCGACTGGGCAAAGGGCTATGCTCACTGGCATATTGAACGGCTAATTTTAGCTTGGGCATGTTGCCGAGGGCTTGTAGGGCGAAAGCCCACTAATTAGATTGCTGCGTTGGGCAATCCACATAAGGGTAGCGCACATGGCCATAACGGATCACCAAGATGGCAATCGCAATCAAGAAGATGGAGCCGGATAAGGCCAACATTTGCAAGGCATTAATTTCGGCCACTTCCAACACCAAATAACGCGCCAAGGCGATGATGCCAATGTAAAGCGGGTACCTCACCGGCAAATTACCCGAACCCAAGTAGTGGTTCAACATGGACATCACCTCTAGGTAGAGGAACAGCAAAAGCAGATCGCCGACAGCAATAGCGCGTGCTTGCCATATATGCAATATGGCTTCAAACACCGCGAAAATAGTCGCCATGGCAATGGTGATCAATACGCCTTGCTCAACTACACCAAGGCCACGTTGCACAAATTTACTGAATTTATTTGGGGTCATTACGATCTCGCTTTATCTAGGTATGCTGGACATTATACATTACTCACTTTTGGCCTTCGCCTTAGTGCCGGCACTTAAACTGTTACCGCCGGATTACTTGTCGGCCTGTTGCTCATACTGCTCGTAAGCATTGACTATCTTTTGCACCAAGGGATGGCGCACCACATCCGCCGTTAAAAAGTGTGTCATGGCAATGCCTTTGATGTCTTTTAACACCTTTTGCGCTTCTACCAAGCCGCTTTTTTGATGCCGTTGCAAATCAATTTGTGTCACGTCGCCAGTGATCACGGCTTTCGTACCAAAGCCTATGCGGGTTAAAAACATTTTCATTTGTTCAGGCGTGGTGTTTTGCGCTTCATCCAAAATAATAAAACTCTGATTTAGAGTCCGGCCGCGCATATAAGCCAAGGGCGCCACTTCTATGGCACCGCGCTCGAACATTTTATTGACCGTGTCGTACCCGGCCAAATCGTACAATGCGTCGTACAAAGGCCGTAAGTAGGGGTCGACTTTTTGGTTTAAATCGCCGGGTAAAAAGCCTAGCTTTTCACCGGCCTCGACCGCAGGCCTCACCAAAACAATGCGTTTAACTCTGTCTCGGCTCATGGCATCCACCGCACTGGCCACCGCCAAATAGGTTTTACCGGTACCGGCTGGGCCTATGCCAAAGGTAATGTCGTGATCTTGAATTTGCTGCAAATAAGCAATTTGCCTAGGCGTTCGGCCATGCAATTCGGCCCGACGCGTCATCAACACCGGCGCATTGGAACTGGCTACGTCTTCGGGCTTGAGCTTGTTGATCTCCACTAGCCCTAATTGGATTTCATCCAAGCCTATAGGCTGTTTAGCGCGCGCGTAAAAATTCTCCAGCAACTGCGCGGCCAATCGCTCATTGTGCACGTCGCCAACAAAACGCAGGTGCGCGCCACGACGGACAATTTGCACGTCCAAGGCATCGGCAATCTGTTTAATGTTTTCATCCAATACGCCGCACAAATTGGCTAAACGAAGGTTATCTTCTGGGCTTAAGGTAATTTCCATAGGGTGTCTTTTGCTTAGTGACTGATCAATTCGCCACGCAAACGCTTGGGATTGCTGACATCGGTAATGCGCACATTAACAAATTGATGAATGAGGTCGCTGTCGCCCTGCAGGTCGACGATGCGATTGTTATCGGTTTTTCCCGCTAGTTCCAGGCTGTTTTTCCAGGATGCACTTTCTATTAAGACGCGCTGCACGCTACCCAACATGGCCTCACTAATGCGCTTACCCTGGGCCTCATTGATGGCCTGCAATTTAGTCAATCTTGCTAATTTCACGGCTTGCGTGGTGTCGTCGCTTAAGTAAGAGGCCGGCGTGCCAGGACGTGGGCTGTATAAAAAGCTAAAGCTGTAATCAAAGCCAACGTCTTGCATCAACTGAGCCGTGGCTTCAAATTCGGCTTCGGTTTCACCGGGAAAACCAACGATAAAATCCGAGGTAAAAGTCAAATTTGCATTGGCTGCGCGCAACTTACGCACGGTGGATTTGAATTGCAAAGCCGTGTAATTACGCTTCATAGCCATCAAGACACGATCTGAGCCCGCTTGCACTGGCAAATGCAAGTGCACGGCCAACTTACTGATGTTAGCAAAACAATCGATTAAGCGTTGTGTCATCTCATTGGGGTGACTGGTGGTAAACCGGATGCGCTCTATCTGCGGGATTTCCGCTATGTACTCAATGAGCATGGCCAAATCCGCCTCCAAACCCTCGTGCTCGGCGCGATAAGCGTTGACGTTTTGACCCAACAGGGTGATCTCTTTAATCCCTTGCGCGGCTAACTGCACCGCTTCAGTTAAGATGGCCGCAAACGGGCGCGACACTTCTTCGCCTCGCGTATACGGCACCACACAAAAACTGCAATATTTACTGCAGCCTTCCATGATGCTTAAAAAAGCACTGGCGCCTTCCACCCGTGGTGGTGGCAAATGATCGAATTTTTCTATTTCGGGGAAGGAAATGTCCACCTGCGACTGCCCACTGGATTGCCGTTGCTTGATCAAATCGGGCAGCCTATGCAGGGTTTGTGGGCCAAACACCAAATCCACAAAAGGCGCACGCTTGATGATGTTGTCGCCCTCTTGCGAGGCCACGCAGCCGCCCACGCCTATAACTAAGTTTGGATTTTTGTTTTTAAGTGGGATAAACCGGCCCAAATGACTGAAAACTTTATCTTCGGCTTTTTCCCTAACCGAGCAGGTGTTAAGCAAGATGACGTCGGCGTCCTCCGGCGTCTGCGTTTCGACCATGCCATCGGCGGCAGCCAACATATCGGCCATGCGCGCAGAGTCGTACTCATTCATCTGGCAGCCAAAGGTTTTAATAAAGACTTTTTTTGGTTCCGCACTCGCGCTAACGGGCGAATTTATGGACATTTCTTTTGCATTCAAAGCGTCATAACCTATATACAGTAGCCTTGATTTTAGCGCATTTGTGCATGCGCTTCACGCAAAGTTGTGGCCTGCAGGGTAAAATAGGCAAAAATTAAGACCTTTAGCTTATGCAAGCACTGCCTATTTTCATGAACATCCACCAGCGCCGCTGCGTCGTCATAGGCGCCGGCGAGGTCGCGGCCCGTAAAGTGACCATGCTCTTAAGAGCACATGCCAGCGTGACCGTTTACGCTCCGGAAATTTGCCCTACGCTGGCCGACTTAGCTGAAACTGGCCGCATACGCTACCAGCAAGCCCGCTTTGCAGATCAGCAATTAAGTGGCGCATGCTTGGTTATCGCCGCCACCAATGACTTGCAAGTCAACACGGCTGTGTCGCTTGCCGCTCAGGCAAACAACATCCCGGTCAACGTGGTCGATGCGCCGGCTTTATGCACCTTCACTATGGCGTCCATAGTGGAAAGGTCGCCCATCGTCATCGCCATTTCCAGCGAAGGCAACGCACCGGTATTGGCTCGCTACTTACGCAGTAAAATTGAAACCATGCTGCCCGCTGGCTACGGTCGCATCGCCGCCATTGCCGGTGAATTTAGGGATAAGGTTAAAAGTAAATACGCCACCAGCCAAGCGCGCCGCATTTTTTGGGAGGGCGTGCTGCAAGGCCCGATAGTGGAACGCATATTAGCCGGCCAGGAAGCCGCCGCCAGAATCGGCCTAGACCAACTTTTAGCTGACGACACGGCGTCGCAACAGCACGGTGAAGTCTATTTGGTTGGCGGTGGCCCTGGCGATCCAGACTTGCTAACCTTTCGCGCCTTGCGCTTGATGCAACAATGCGACGTCTGCGTCTACGACAAGCTGGTTAGCCCTGAGGTCTTGGATCTAGTCAGGCGTGATGCGGAACTCATTTACGTCGGCAAATCGCGCGACCAACACACCTTGCCCCAAGAGGAAATCAACCAATTGCTAGCGCGCTTAGCCTTAGCAGGTAAACGCGTGTTGCGTTTAAAAGGCGGCGACCCCTTTATCTTTGGTCGAGGCGGCGAAGAAATTGAAACCCTTATGCAACAAGGCGTGCCATTCCAAGTTGTGCCTGGCATCACGGCGGCCAACGGCGTATCCAGCTACGCCGGCATACCCTTAACCCACCGAGACTATGCCCAAGCCTGCCTGTTCATTACCGGCCATTTAAAAAATGGCGCGCTGGATTTGGATTGGGCGGCCATGGCCAGGCCGCAACAAACCGTGGTGATCTACATGGGCTTGGTTGGCTTGGAGCAAATATGCCAGCAATTGATGGCGCATGGCGTAGCCGCCGACATGCCGGCGGCGGTGATACAACAAGGCACCACGCAGCATCAACGAGTAGTAAGCGCTAACTTAAATGAATTGGCCAGCAAAGTGGCCGCGGCTAAAATGAAAGCACCGTGTTTAACCATAATCGGTGAAGTGGTGCAATTACGCGAAAAATTAAATTGGTTTGAACCGCAGACTCAAGACGCCAACTAATTTTTGATGGGGATGGTCAATCTGGCTTCCAAACCGCCTTCTGGGCGGTTAATCAACTTCAATTTTCCGTTATGCAACTTGGCAATGCGGTCTGCAATAGCCAGACCCAAGCCGCTGCCACCAGCATTACTGCGAGCACTGTCTAAGCGCTCAAACGGACGCAATAATTTCTCCAAGTGCGTATCCGGAATGCCTGGGCCATTATCAAACACACTAATGATAATGTGCTCGGCTGTGATGCTGCTGGCCACTCGCACCTGACCCCCACCGTAGGCATAAGCATTGCCCACCAAATTATCCAATAAGCGCTGCATGGCCAAGGGCTTGATCGGCACCACATAGTTAGCCGCCAATTGCACGACGATGTCACGTCCGGCGCGCAATTGCCTGTCATGCAAGGCCTGTAACAGGTTGTTGATATCTATCATTTGCGTGGGTTCACCTTCCACGCCTTTTACGAAATCCAAGAATTGATGAATGATGTTATCCATGTCGGCAATGTCTTCCACCATGCCGTGTTTGAGGCTGGCGCAACCCTCTTCAGGCAGCATTTCCACAGCCAAGCGTAAGCGCGCCAGTGGCGTGCGTATGTCGTGCGAAACACCGGCTAAAATCAGCGTGCGTTCGGCATCCAGTTCAGCCAAGGAATCCGCCATCTTATTAAACGTGTCGTTGACTTCCTGCAACTCGGCAAAGCTGCCTTCAGGTAGCTTTTCTGGCTGTTCGCCATTACGCAAGCGGTCGGCTGCATTCATCAATAAGTGCAAGGGGCGATTGATTCGTATGGCAATAAAATAGCCAGCGCCTAAAGACAAGGCCAACACCAAAGCCGCCCAACCCAGCCATTGCCAAGGAAAAGCCCGTTCAACGTGCACCCGTGGTATGACCACCCAATAATCGTCCGGGCCGATATTGAAACTAATCCAAAGCCCTTCTACCCCATAATGATTAACGGTAATAATGGTTTCCGGACCTAAACGCTGGCGGATTTTGTTAGCCACCATATTGATAAAAGGATCCGCCGGCAAGGGCTCGATTTCCTCCATGAAATCCGCGTAATAGATACGCACGCCTTCTTTACCGGTGATTTCCGACAGCAGGGCCAAGCGCAAACTTTCTTGCGATGCAATCAATGAAGCGCGCGTGTAATTCACCACGGTAACGGCCTGCAAAGCCGTCGCCTCGGCACGCGGTTCGCGCTCAAAGTACTCGAAAATTTGCAAAGACGCCACTTGCGCCACGGCCAATAACACGGCAATCAGCAGCATCACCCTGGCCAGCAGGGTCTTAGGGAGTAGTATCGGTTTCAAATGGCGATCCGTTTGTAAAAGACAGAAATGGCTAGCAAGGTCTTACTCGTCTAGCGCGCCGTCTGGAATAAAGACGTAGCCAAAACCCCACATGGTTTGCAGATAACGCGGGTGCGCCACATCTGGCTCTATCAGTTTACGTAAGCGCGATACCTGCACGTCTATACTGCGGTCAAACACATCCAATTCACGGCCACGTGCCAACTGCATCAAACGGTCGCGGGATAAGGGTTGACGCGGGTGATCCACAAAGACTTTGAGCAAAGCAAATTCGCCGCTAGTGATGGTGATGGACACACCGTCCTTAGTCAGTGAGCGGCTACTGGCGCTGAAAATAAAATCGCCTATGGCCACGTTGTCGACATTTAAAGCCGGCGCACTGGGTTGCAAACGCTCGTGCCTACGCATCACGGCATTAATACGCGCCAACAATTCACGCGGATTAAATGGCTTGGGCAAATAATCGTCGGCGCCCATCTCCAAGCCTATGATACGGTCGACCTCATCACCGCGTGCAGTCAACATGATGATGGGTAATATAGTCCCTGTGCCACGAATTCGCCGGCAGATGGATAAACCGTCTTCGCCTGGCAACATCAAATCCAACACCAGTAAATCAATCGGCTCGCTGGCTAAAACAGCATCCATCTCATTGGCGTCGGATGCCACTTTAATGATGTAACCTTGTTCGGTTAAATAACGCTGCAACAATTCACGCAAACGCACATCATCGTCCACGACTAATATTTTTTTATTTTGATTGATCATATTGACACTCGCACTGTGTATTTTTTAGGTTTAACACCAATTAATAGGTTAGAGCCTAAGCCTATAGCCCGCTAATGGCTTTCATATTCCAGTGTATGCTAATTTTGTTTAATTTCAAATGCAGGCCGATTAATTTGCCCATGGCCCATCAATTTAGGGCTGACAAACGCAGCCCTTACAAGCAGAACTAAATGGTATTGCTTCAGTCTATTAAGAACTAAATTTTGTTACAAATTTTTACAATTTCAGCCCTATTCGAAACAATCAATTAACAATCCTGCTCCATGATGCTTGGTCTGAATCCGGTTAAATTTTACAAAGTTAAGGCATTGATTCTTCTTTCCTCAAATCGCTTACTCACGTTTAAGCCGCTCTGCTTTTGGCTAGGCGCGCTTTTTGCCGTCAGCTTAAACAGTCTGGCAGCGGAAAAAAGCTATTTTGAAGGCTACAGCAAACTCAGCAAACTGGCCGCCAATGAGGACAATAACAACGATGGCCTGCAACAAACACTGGAGCTCAATTTTAGCCCAGAGAGCCGAGAAAAATTACGCAAAGCACTGGACGACTACGCCAGATCCATAGACCAAGATCACGATAGAATTGAAGAACGTCGTCGCGCCATGCAAGAGAGCTTGGAAGCACGTTTTTTTGATGCCGATAACGACAACGATGGCACCATAGACCGGCAAGAAGCCACTGAAAAATTACCGCAAATTGCCAGGCACTTCAACCAAGTAGACAGCAACCAAGACAAAGTCATTTCACTTGATGAATTGGCTGAGGCGCAAGCTCGCATACTAGAACGCAGAAGGGCCGCTGAAGCCACCATAGAAGCGCAAAAATTGCAGGCGGCCAGTGACGCTGCCGATGAAGCAAAAGCCAAAAACAAGTCCAAACAAAGCGCTAACAGCAACAAAAAACGCGCGCTCTAAAGCGCGGCTTAGTCTAAAAATCCATCCCTGATTTCCCATGCTATGATGCGGCTAGCCTCTATTTAAGCCTAGCGTACACCCATGCAATTTAACTTACTGCAAGAACAGCGTTTTCGTCCCTTCTTTTTGGTCCAGTTACTGGGCGCCTTCAACGACAACGTATTTAAAACGGCTCTTATTACGCTGCTGGTGTTTGGGGAGTTGAGCACAAGCAAAACAGATTACACTTTCATGGCAAGCGCCTTGCCGGCGCTATTCATTCTGCCTTTTTTGTTATTTTCCGCAACGGCAGGTCAACTGGCTGATAAATTTGAAAAGGCCATGCTGATGCGCCGCATTAAGTTGTTTGAAATAGCCATCATGCTTTTTGCTGCACTTGGCTTTTATCTACACGACCTGATCCTGCTGACGGCGGCATTATTTTTCATGGGCGTGCACTCCAGTTTGTTTGGCCCGGTCAAGTACGCCTACCTGCCGCAGCACTTAGCCGATGACGAATTAATAGGCGGCAATGCCTTGGTGGAAGCCGCTACTTTTTTAGCCATACTGCTGGGGCAAATTCTGGGCGTGGCCTTGGCGCTGAAAACTCAGTCGGCCCTGCACGTTAGTGCGGTCAGCATAGGCATCGCACTAGCAGGTTACTGGGCCAGTCTTAGCCTACCCAACTCACCCGCTGGCGCTAGAGAATTACGCATAGACTGGCATCCCATTCGCGCCACTTGGCACAATTTACTATGGGCTAAACAAAACAAAAAAATAGGCTTAGCCTTACTGGCCATTTCTTGGTTTTGGTTTTACGGTGCTACTTTGTTAGCACAATTTCCGGCTTTTGCTAAAGACACTTTAAAAGGCGATCAAAGCGTGTTCATATTGCTATTAAGCATTTTTTCGTGTGGCATAGGCTTGGGCTCATTGCTCTGTGAATCATTATCCAGGCGCAAAATAGAACTCGGCTTAGTGCTGTGGGGAGCAGTGGGCTTAGGTCTATTTGGCATCGATTTATACGTTGCCAGTCGCGGCATAATCAACCTAGTCGCACTGCCAAACGCTTACCCACTCAATTACCTGCAATGCCTGCTAGCTCCTGCTCACGCACGCGTGCTGCTGGATATTGCATTATTAGGTGTATTTGGTGGCTTTTACATTGTGCCCTTGTATGCCTATGTGCAAAGCACGGTTGCTCAAAGCCATCAGGCGCGCGTGATGGCGAGCAATAATATATTGAATGCCTTGTTTATGGTCGCGTCTGGCGTGCTATCCATCCTTCTCTTGAAATTGGGACTGACCATCGCAAGCCTGTTTTTAGTCACCGCACTCATGAACAGTGCCTTACTCATAGCCCTCTGCCTGTATCATCCCGCATTGCTTCATGCAGGACGAGGCTGGATAGCCTCTTTGTTTAGCCGGCAATAAAACTACAGCGCTTGACTGACCGCTTGCAATCGTGCGGCATAAATGGCTTGTTTAATTTGCGATGGCCCGCTGCAAGCATGCGCGATGGCACCGGCATCGATACCCAGGGCAGCCGCTAATGCTTTGTGTAATAACAAACTGGGGCGACAGCTTGCCTCTGCTACTAAATCGCCGTAGTAACAGCGCGCTGCGCTTAAATAATCATTCAACCTATAGGGCTGCCTGATGGCATCCAGTGCCATTAAAAAATCCAGTATTTGCTGTGCCGACATGGCCAATATTTGCGGCCATAACCCGTGAAATTTATGCAGCAATTGCGCTAACTCCCTGCTGTCGTTCGGCACTTTGAGGCGCGTGCTTAGGCTTGTTACTTGATCGGCGCTTAATTGGCCAGCCAACATCAGCACGGCAAAGCGAACCGGCAATGTCTCTTGCTGTTGGGCGGCACGATTAATTGTTTGCAGTAATGCGTGCACGCTATCTGGCTCGCGCTCCCATAAGGCGGCCAATTCCGGCAAAATACGCGGCATGGCACCACAGGCCTGCAAGACCTCAAACAAACGACTGGGTTGCTGCTCCATTAAGCCTTTAGCCAGTTCCTGCCACACCCGCTCCGCCACCAAGGCATCCACTTCACCGGCTGCCACCATTTTTTGCATCAATTGATTGGTTTGTGCCGCCACGCTAAATTCAGGGAATCGGGCAGCCAACCTAGCTGCCCGCAAAATGCGCACCGGGTCCTCGGCAAAGGCCGGGCTAACGTGACGAAAAATTTTTGCGTGCAAGTCAGCGCAACCTTGATACGGGTCGATTAATTTACCCTGCGCATCTTTAGCAATCGCATTCACGGTCAGATCGCGTCTGGCCAAATCTTCTTCTAAGGTGACGTCGATTGAGGCATGAACCACAAAGCCTTTATAACCTTGCGCCACTTTACGCTCGGTACGAGCGAGGGCATATTCATCGTGGGTTTGCGGATGTAAAAATACCGGGAAATCCTTGCCTACCGATTTATAGCCAGCTGCCAACATAGCGGCGGGTGTTGAGCCAACCACCACGTAGTCTTTATCCTTGACGGGCAAACCCAATAACTCATCCCGCACTGCGCCACCGACCAAATAGACTTGCATGCGCTTACCTGGCCGCCTTGCGTCGAAAGCGATCGTATGCACCGCGTGGGGTCTGATCGATTAGGTACTGTGGCATGATGGTTTCCAATGCGCTTGGCCTAAGTTCAAGCCAGGCAGGAAACGCTTGATCGCTCACGCTGTCTTGCTCCATGGAGCGTATGTTATCGCGTGACATCAATTTAATCGGCAAGCATTCCATGAGGAAGGCTTGCGCGTAGGACAGCGCATCGTTTAAGCCTAGTATGGGTTTATGCACGCCTAAGGTCTGCATAATGGCCTTAAGCAAGGCGCGGAAGGTATAGACCTTAGGACCGACTAGATCGTAGCTTAGGCCAAAGCTAGCCGGTTCATTTAGGCTGGCGACAAAGCAAGTGGCCACGTCTTCCACCCATACCGGTTGAAATTTTGCATTCGGTTTAACCAACACCACCAGCGGCAAATGCTTAATTAAGCCAGCAAATAAATTAATAAATTGGTCTGCTCGGCCAAAAATGATAGAGGGCCTAAAAACCGTGATGGCTAAACCCGGTGCATAAGCGGCTAGGGCCACTTCTGCCCGGCCTTTTGAGCGCAAATACAGACTAGGGGCATCGGTCGCCGCGCACAGACTGCTCATGTGCAACAAACGTTTAATGCCTAAATCCTGGCACAGCTTGGCTAATTGCACAGGCAAATGCTCGTGCACCTGTGTGAAGCTCGTCTTTGCGCTTTGATGCAATATACCCAGCAAGTTAATAACGGCATCGGCCTCTTGTAATGCCGAGCGTAGCGCTTGGGCATCAAACACATTGCATACCTTGAGCGTGACGCCTGGTAACAACGACAAATGCTTAGCGTGGTCTAAGCGTCGAGTGAGCACCGTTACTTGGTAACCGGCACTTACCAACTTAGCCACTATGGCGCTGCCAACAAAGCCAGACCCGCCTAAAACTACTGTGTTTTTTATGTGCATGAATTGCCTGTTTCCCATTAATTTCTGTAGCCTTAATCGGCGCTTGGTAATGCTAAGGTTTGCTGTTCAAACTTTGCCCGTCCAGGAATTTGCCCTAGCCGTGCTTTTAAACTTTGAATTTTAATACTGCTGTTTTCAGGCAGCAAACGTGGGGCGTATATTTGCGCATTGGCCATGACTTTTTGCACGTACAAGCGGGTTTCCGCATAAGGAATGCTTTCTATGTAAATGGCCGCTTCCATGGGTTCGGCAGCCAACCACTCCTTGGCGCGGCTTGGGCCGGCATTGTAGCCGGCAGTGGCCATCACCGCTTGTCCCCCCAGCAAATCCAAGGCGTAGCGCATGTAATGCGTACCAAACGCTACATTGGTTGGCAGATCATGCAGCATGCTGTGGCTGTAATCGACTAGGCCTATGCGTTGTGCGACCCATTTCGCTGTCGTCGGCATGATTTGCATCAAGCCCGATGCCCCTACCCCGGATTTGGCAAAATGCATAAAATGGCTTTCCTGCCTAGCAATGCCATATACCCAGGCCTCGTCCAAGCCTGAATCTTTAGCGTAGTTACGAAATAAATCCCGGTAAGGCGTGGGATAGCGCAAAGCAAAATTGTGCGTGAATTTAGTGTCGTCCGCGGTATCTATAGCCAAGTCATACCACTTCTGACGCATGGCGTATTCTGCAGCCGCCAGCAATTGCTTATCGTCAAAACTTCGGGTCGCAGCCAACCATTCCACTTTACTTTCCCAGCGCAGGCCTATGCGTTGAAACTCCACCGCACGCTTAATGGCAGCATGGTTAGCCAAGGCGCTCAGCTCTTGCTCAGACACTTGGTAATCAAGGGCAGGACTGGCCATCACGCTATCCAACTCTTCGGCCGCCAACCAAGCGTAATAATGGCGCTCGCTGCCTAACTTACGAAATAGGGCATGGGCTAGCGCAAGTTGTTCTGCAGACTTGGCCGCCGTCTCCTTAAGTGCACGCGCTTTCCAATAACGCCATGCGGCTTCATCGGCTTGTTTGGGCGACATGGCGACTATGCTTTGTAAAACAACAGGCCAATCTTGTGCGCGCAATGCCGCTCTGGTTTTCCAGGCCAATTGCTCCTCATTGAGGGCAGCGCCCTCGGCCAAAGCGTAATAACGCAAGGTCATGGGATCGTGTTTGCGCGCGGCATGGTAAGCCATGCGACCCCAAGCCACAGCGCGCTGATTCGCATCAAATAAACCTTGCAGCTTATCTAGGATGGCGATGGCCTCATCGAGCTTAGTCCTGGCCAACTTATCCAGTGCATACAAATTCACTTCCACACCAAAGCGTGATTTAAAGGAAACCGTTCTTTTTTCAAGCAACAGTTGCGGGGCTAAATCGGCACGATCCAGCCCTTTTAATGCGGCCGGATCGACATCAGGCAAGCGAGCCGTGATGTTTTTGGCTAGCGCTAGATTACCGTTAAGCAAAGCCAGACGCATCCTCGCCCATATGTCATCGTCGCTGAGCGCGCCGGTTTTTTGCAAGGCATCAAACAAGGCCGTGCAAGCGCCGGGCAAATCACTGCTGCTTAACCACATGGCTTTGGCTGGGGCCGTCACATCCAGGTCTTTTAATTGCAAGTGACCCAATAATGCATAGCACTGCACGGCTTTATCATCACCATAAAAAAAGGCCTGCTCATCAAAAAAGGCTTGCCAATTTTTTTGCTTGGCGAGCTTTTTTAACCACTCGCCGCGCAAGCGATCGCTAAATGGCATGCTGCTGTATTGCGCTAGGAAATTTTGTACCTCTTCATCGCGCAGCTGTTCCAGTTTCAGCAACATCAGCCAATAGTCGGCATAAGGAGCCAGTAGGTATTGTTGATTTTTAAGCTGATTGACATCGTCCGCTAAGGCTTGCGCATTTTTATTGCTGTAAGCGAGCTTGGCATGTTTAAACAAGGCTTCGTCGCTCATGGCCTTCACTTGGCCAGACAAGGATAAGGCGATCGCCACCATACAAAAGCGTATTAATTGCATGGTGCGCCTTTGCAGCGTAAGCATAGACTGCGTTTGCGTATTATTGTGCCGACAACCATGGGCCCGACCACTCTTGCGTTAAATAGTTAGCAGGCGCATCGGACAAGCGATCAAAGCTATGGAACTCCCAGGCACTGGCATCCGCCATTAAAGCCCTGACCAATTGGTTGTTTAATCGATGACCCGATTTGTATGCGCTAAAGGCCCCCAGCAAAGGGTGGCCTAGCATGTAAATGTCGCCTATGGCATCCAAGGCCTTGTGTTTTACAAACTCGTTGTCATAACGTAAACCATCGGCATTCAGAATGCGGTATTCGTCCAGCACAATGGCATTGTCCAAGCTGCCGCCACGGGCATAGCCGTTGGAGCGCAAATACTCCACTTCATGCATAAAACCAAAGGTGCGCGCTCGACTAATGGCTTGCACGTAAGAGTCGGTGGCGAAGTCTATCGTCACCTGATTGAGTACACCCTCGAAAACTGGGTGATCGAAGGCGATGGTGAAATCCACCTTAAACCCGTGGTAAGGCTCAAAGCGCACCCATTTATCGCCATCGATGATTTCAACGGGTTTTTTAATGCGTATGAATTTCTTACTGGCCGCTTGTTCGACTATACCGGCCTCACGCAATAAATAAATAAATGGCCCGGCACTGCCGTCCATAATCGGCATTTCAGCGGCATTGACTTCGACGTAGGCATTATCTATGCCTAATCCAGCTAAGGCGGACATGATGTGCTCAACGGTCGCGACGCGTACACCATCGACTTCGACCGCTGAGCACAAATGCGTGTCATTAACAGCAGTGGGGCTGGCCAAGATTTCATTGGGTTGAGGCAGATCAACCCGTTTGAAAACAATGCCCGTGTCAGCAGCAGCCGGGCGCAGGGTAAGAGTAACCTTTTCGCCGTTGTGCATACCAACACCGGTAGTGCTAATTGCTGTTTTTAATGTCCGTTGCTTCAACATAGTCTAGCCATACCTAACCGTCTCCCCTTAAGTGCATTTTAGAGCTCAGCGTAGCAGCATAGTTGCAAGCGCAAACAAGCCTAGGTAAAACACCGTATAGGGTAGCCAATTAGGTCATTAGTCGGCTTGTTTACGTAAAAAAGCCGGGATATCGTATTCTTCTACCCCAGACATTTTCATCGCCTCCACTTGCGCGCGACGGCTGTTCGAGCCGAACACCTGCGGCGCTTCATCCATGACGGCGGTCTCGTAAGCATTCGTGCCGTTGGCATAAATAGGTTGGTTCGTGGTGCCATCACGCACAATTTGTTGCGGCACCAAAACTGGTTTTTGCGGCCTTCTACCTGCACCGGTTAAACCCGTGGCGACCATGGTCACACGCAATTCATCGCCCATGGTTTCATCAAACACGTTACCAACAATGACGGTGGCGTCATCGGCCGTGAAGGCTTTGATGGTGTTCATCACGTCGTAGTACTCTTTCATTTTGAACGAAGCAGAACTGGTGATGTTAACCAAAACGCCACGTGCGTTGGCCAAGTTGACGTCTTCCAACAAAGGACTGGCCACGGCTTGTTCAGCTGCGGTGCGAGCGCGATCTGGACCAGTGGCGATAGCTGAACCCATCATAGCCATGCCCATCTCACCCATCACAGTGCGTACATCGGCAAAGTCGACGTTAACCAAACCTGGGCAATTGATGATTTCAGCAATACCAGACACCGCGTTATGCAATACGTCATTGGCCGCACTGAAGGCATCCAAGAAAGGCACGTCTTCACCCAACACTTCCATGAGTTTTTCATTAGGAATAACAATCAAGGAATCCACGTGTTTGGACAATTCCTCTAAGCCTTCTATGGCGACTTTGGTACGTTTACCTTCGAAAACAAAAGGCTTAGTCACCACAGCCACGGTCAATATGCCCATTTCTTTTGCCACTTGGGCAATCACCGGTGCTGCGCCCGTGCCGGTGCCACCACCCATGCCAGCAGTAATAAACAACATGTCTGCGCCATCGATTAATTCAGCAATGGCATCTCGGTCTTCAAGCGCGGCTTCGCGACCAATTTCTGGTTTTGCGCCTGCGCCTAGGCCTTTAGTCATGGCCACGCCCATTTGCAATATGGTTTTTGCTTGGCTTTTCTTCAGCGCCTGTATGTCGGTATTGGCGCATATAAACTCCACGCCCCCAACATTTTTTTCTATCATGTGCGCCACGGCATTGCCACCGCAACCACCCACGCCTATTACTTTAATGACGGCTTCTTGCGAACTTCTTTCCATAATTTCAAACATAGTGTATCTCCTCTTTTTTTAAAAAATAGTGCGATTCTCGGCTACTGCACTTAGTTTCTGCGCTTTACTAAGCCAGCTCCTACCTGCCTAGAACCACCCTCCCTAGCGTTTACTACTAAACTAAAAATTACCTTGAAACCAACTCTTCATTTTTTCCATCATGCGGCCAAATGAACCGGATTCCATTTGCCCGGTTAAATGCCGCTCTAATTGCTGCTTACCCATTAAAACCAAGCCCACGCCTGTGGCATAACGCGGGTTACCCACCACTTCTGATAAGCCGCCTACATACCGTGGCAAGCCCATGCGCACTGGCATATGGAATATTTCCTCGCCCAATTCCACCATGCCACGCATCATGGCAGAGCCACCGGTAATGACGATGCCAGAGGCAATCATTTCTTCCATGCCACTGCGACGCAATTCGTTCAAGACCATTTCATAGAGCTCCACCACCCGCGGTTCCAATACTTCGGCCAAGGTTTGCACAGACAATTGACGCGGTTCACGGCCATCCACACCCGGCACTTCTACCGTTTCGCGCGAGTCGGCCAATTGGCGTAGGGCGCAACCGTATTTAACTTTGATGTCTTCGGCCGATTGGGTGGGGGTGCGAAACGCCACCGCCACGTCGTTGGTCATTTGATCCCCAGCAATCGCCACCACCGCGGTGTGGCGTATCGCGCCTTGTTTAAACACGGCAATGTCCGTCGTGCCGCCGCCTATGTCCACTAAGCACACGCCCAGTTCTTTTTCGTCTTCGGTTAACACAGCCATGCTGGATGCCAATGGTTGCAAGATCAAATCGCTGACTTCTATGCCACAGCGCTTGATGCACTTAACGATGTTTTGTGCAGCGGCCACGGCACCGGTCACGATGTGGACTTTCGCTTCCAGCCTCATGCCACTCATACCCAGCGGTTCACGCACGTCTTCTTGACCGTCGATGATGTAATCCTGCGTCAATATATGCAAAATTTGTTGATCAGCCGGCAAGGCAATCGCACGTGCTGTCTCTATCACCCTATCCACGTCCATTTGTGATACTTCGGCGTCTTTAATTTTCACCATGCCGTGTGAATTTAGACTCTTGATATGGCTGCCAGCAATACCGGTATAGACATTATTGATTTTGCAATCGGCCATCAGCTCTGCTTCTTCAAGCGCACGCTGTATCGATTGCATGGTCGACTCAATGTTGATTACCACGCCTTTTTTCAGACCGCGGGAAATATGCTGGCCGAGGCCTATCACTTTTACCGTGCCCTCTGGCTGCAGCTCAGCAACGATGGCGACAATTTTTGATGTGCCTATGTCTAAGCCCACTATTAAATTTTTATCTTCTCTAACTCTACTCATTGCTTACTCCTTCATCGTTCATGCACGGCTCACGGTAGCTTGTTTCTTGCTAGGGCCAGATTGATGGCTCTTAGCATTGGGTTGACTGGATTTCTTCGCAGCTTGGCTGCTAGGTGTATTGGGTGACAGCGATTTAGTCTCGGCTGCGGCAGGGCGTGTCGCACCAGCCGCAAACGGCTTACGCACGGCAAAGCCATTGGGATAACGCAAATCGGCGTAGCCCACTTTCATGTTCAAGCTGGCAATAGTGTGGCGATAAACCCGGACAAATTTATCCAAACGCGCGGCCACGTCCACCCGTCCTAACTCAATGACCATGCCGTTAGTGGTCGTTACTTGCCAAGCCCGCCTTGGGCTAAGCGCCAAGGTGGCAATCCTTAAATCGGCCATTTTCAAACTTTTGCTCACTTCCATGTATTGCGATGCCACTTCTATGACACCGTCCCCGGGGCCTAAAAACACGTGCAGTTCCTTATTGGTGGCCGCATAAAATAATTCGCCATGGGTATTGACCAAGGCAATGTTGCCCCACCTGGCCAAGGCTTGGTGTTCTTCTATCACCACTTCCAATTTATCCGGCCAACGACGACGCAAACTGACGTTGCGCGCCCACGGTAATTTTTTAAATGCATTGCGCGCCTTAATTAAATCCAAGGTAAAAAAATTACCCTTTAAATGCTTGGCCACGATTAACTTCACCTGCTCACGATTAACATGATTCAACTGCCCCTCAACCACCACTTCACGTAAAGGGAAAATGGGCAAATGCACCACGGCAAACAAAGCCGCGTAAAGCATTGCCACTAAACTGATGGCCAATAAGCTATTGGCCAACCAATTTAACCATGTAGGCTTATCCCACATTGGCTGACTCCAATATGCGCAGCACCAATTGCTCAAAACTGATACCGGCTGCCTTAGCCGCCATGGGTACCAAACTGTGATCGGTCATGCCTGGGCTGCTGTTCACTTCCAGGAAATAGTGCTGGCCATTTTCATCCATTAAGAAATCCACTCGGCCCCAGCCGCTGCAGCCTAAGGCTTGAAACGCGGCTATAGCCTCTTGCTGAATCAAGGCTTCTTTTTCAGGCGATAAACCGCAAGGACATAAATACTCGGTGTCGTCACGCAAGTACTTAGCCTCGTAATCGTAAAATTCGTTTTTTGGCACGATGCGGACTATAGGCAGCGCCTGCAAACCCTGTTTGGCATCAGCCAAGATACCCACGGTGTATTCGCCGCCACCGACAAATTTCTCGGCCAGCACCAAAGGATCGGCTTTGGCCGCCAAGGCATAGGCCGCTGCCAAATCGCCCGCGCGCTTCACTTTGCTGATGCCTATGCTAGAGCCTTCATTGGCCGGCTTCACAAATAAGGGCAAACCCAATTTCTTTTCTATGGCGGCAAAATCCGTGTTCGCATTGAGCAAGTCAAAATCCGGGGTCACTATGCCCATGGCGCGCCATAGCAATTTGCTACGCCATTTATCCATGCCTATGGCCGAGGCCATCACGCCACTGCCGGTATAAGGAATGTTCATCAGCTCCAAGGCCCCTTGTATGCAACCGTCCTCACCAAAGCGACCGTGTAAATTAATGAATACCCGATCGAATTGTTCCAAGTCGTGCAAAGGCAGATCGCGTGGGTCAAAGCCCTGCGCGTCTATGCCTTGTGCTTGCAAAGCGGCTAGCACGGCGGCACCGCTTTTGAGTGAGACCTCACGTTCAGCGGACCGCCCACCAAGCAATACCGCTACTTTGCCGAATTTACGCATGCCCCACTCCTGCTTGTGCCACTGCGGCTTTTTTTATCAATGCATTAAACATAATCACCTATTACTTTCACTTCTTGCTGTAAGGCCACACCAAACTTTTCCAACACCGTATCGTGCATGTGCTTAATTAACAGCTCTATATCCAAAGCCGTGGCGCCACCGATGTTGACTATAAAATTCGCGTGCTTTTCCGACACCTGTGCGCCACCTATCAAATAGCCTTTTAAGCCACAGGCCTCAATTAAACGCGCCGCGTAGTCGCCCTCTGGGTTTCTGAAAGTCGAGCCGGCACTGGGTAAATTAAGCGGTTGCGAGGCCAAACGACTGGCCAATAAATCCTTAATTTTTTGCGCGGCCACTTCCGCATCGCCGGCCTCAAACTTTAACCACGCCGCCACAAACCATTCGCCCTGCACCGGCATGCTGATGTGCCGGTAGCTGGCAACAAACTCCTGGGCCGAGCGCGTATTAAGCTCACCATGGCGATTAATGGTGATGACGCTGTCAACCGCATCCCAAGTCTCCCAGCCATAGCACCCGGCATTCATGGCTAAAGCGCCGCCTAAGGTGCCGGGTATGCCGGCAAAAAACTCCGCCCCTTGGCGGCTTTGTTTGGCACAAAATTTTGCCAATTTGCCACAAGTCACACCCGATTCCGCGTAGATCAAATCGCCTTCCACATGCATGTCCGTTAACACGTTATGCATGGACACCACGGTCGCGCGTAAGCCGCCATCCCTCACCAACAAATTCGAACCCAAGCCAACAAAATGAATGGGCTGCTGATCGCCTACTTGCTGTAAAAAGGCACGTAAATCGGCCAAATCCACTGGTATGTACAATTGATCGGCAAGGCCGCCCACACGCCAGCTAGTGTGCTTGGACATGGGTTCATTTTGCAGCAGCTTGCCGGCCAATGGATGGGTGCTTGTCGCTTGCATGCCTTAAACGCTCTCCATCGCTAGGGTGCGGGTCTTAGCCGCCACTTGTCCAATTGAGCCGGCACCCATGACGATGATTACATCCTGGTCTTGGGCGATGGCCAATATGGCACTGGGCAAGGCATCGGTCGATTCAACAAAAACTGGCTCCACTTTTGCCGCCAAACGCACCGAACGCATTAAAGTGCGCGTATCGGCCGCGACTATAGGCGTTTCACCGGCGGCATACACCTCGGTTAACAAAATCGCGTCGGCGCTGGATAAGACCCGTACAAAATCTTCAAAGCAATCGCGAGTGCGCGTGTAGCGATGTGGCTGAAACGCTAACACCAAGCGTCGACCTGGAAATGCCGCCCGGGCCGCAGCAATCACCGCTTGCATTTCAACCGGGTGGTGACCGTAATCGTCAATTAGGGTGAAACTGCCCGCTTTGCGCTTATCCGTCGCCGCTAGCGGCACCTCGCCGTAGCGTTCAAAACGGCGGCCCACGCCTTTAAAGTCTTTTAAGGCTTTGATCATGGCCGCATCCGGCACATTCAATTCACTGGCGATAGCAATCGCTGCCAAGGCATTCAGCACATAATGCTTACCCGGCAAGTTGAGGGTTACGTCCATTTCCGTGGTCACGCCATTTATGCGTTGCACGGTAAAATGCATTTTTCCGGCATCGGCCTTGACGTTAATCGCTCTAACTTTTGCCGCCTCGCTAAAGCCATAGGTCATCACCGGCTTGGTCACCCTAGGTAAAATTTGCCGGATATTGGCGTCGTCTATGCACACCACCGCCATGCCCCAAAACGGCAACTGCTGTAGGAATTCCAAAAAAGCGCTCTTTAGCTTATCAAAGCTGTGCTCATAGGTTTCCATGTGATCTTGGTCGATATTGGTCACGACCGCCATCACCGGCGTCAAGTGTAAGAATGACGCGTCCGACTCATCCGCTTCGGCGACAATGTATTCACCAGTGCCCAATTTTGCATTGGCATTAGCGGCCTCTAATTTGCCGCCTATGACGTAGGTAGGGTCCATGCCGGCTTCGGCTAAAATACTGGCAATCAAGCTGGTGGTGGTGGTCTTGCCGTGGGTGCCGGCCACCGCGATGCCCTGTCTAAAACGCATCAATTCTGCCAACATCAGTGCCCGTGGCACCACCGGTATATTTTTCAATCTGGCGGCCTTAACCTCTGGGTTGGCTTCATTCACCGCGCTGGACACCACTACCACGTCGGCTGCCCCTAGATTTTCTGCTGCGTGGCCTTGGTAAACGGTGGCACCGAAATCCGTCAAACGCTTGGTCGTGGCATTGACCGCCAAATCCGACCCGCTGACAGTGAAATCTAAATTAATCAGCACTTCGGCAATCCCACTCATGCCCGAGCCGGCAATGCCGACAAAATGGATGTTTTTGACTTTATGTTTCATGCTGCCAGCTCCATGCAAATGCTTGCCACTTTAGTCGTCGCCTCGGGCATGCCTAAGCTTCTGGCTTTTATGGCCATGTTCAGGCATTGCTCGCGCGTCATGCCTTGCAACAAGGCCGCTACTTTATCCACGGTGAATTCGGCTTGCGGTATCAGCAGTGCTGCGCCGGCATCGGATAAATAATGCGCATTGCCGGTTTGATGGTCGTCCACGGCGTGTGGAAAAGGCACCAACAAGCTGGCGACCCCGGCGGCGGATAACTCGGCCACGGTTAAGGCGCCGGCTCGGCAAATAAGCAAGTCCGCCCAAGCATACATGGCGGCCATGTCGTCGATGAAAGCCTTAGGCTCGGCCTCCACTGCCAGTTGCTGATAGCGCTGCGTTAAATTCGCTATGTGTTTTTCGCCGGCTTGGTGCACCACGATGGGCCTAGTCTTTTTATCCAATTGGGCCAAAGCCGAAGGCAACACTTCGTTTAATGCCTGCGCGCCTAAGCTGCCTCCCACTACCAGCAGACGCAATGGGCCACGCCGCCCTTTTGTTCGCTTGGCCGGTTCCGCTATAGCGCATATGTCTGCCCGCACCGGGTTGCCTAGCAACAGCGCTTTAACGCCAAATGCGGCGGGAAAAGCCGCCAGAACTTTATTCGCTAGCGGCGCTAATACTTTGTTGGTCAAACCGGCCACGGAATTTTGCTCATGAATCACCAATGGCTTGCCTAATAGTTTAGCCATTAAGCCACCAGGAAACGCGGCAAAACCGCCCATGCCCAACACCACATCAGGGTGATGCTGACGCATGGCCTGCGCACTCTGACCAAACGCTATAAGTAATTTAAAGGGCAATAGCAACCAGCCTAGGTAGCCTTTGCCACGCACACCGCGCATGCTGATCATGGCTTTTTGGTAGGGTTTATTGGCAATCAAGCGGTTTTCCATGCCGCCCTCGGTGCACAACCAAACAATCTTCCAGCCCTGCGCCAACAAGGCATCCGCCACCGCCATCGCTGGGTAAACATGCCCGCCTGTGCCACCTGCCATGACCATTAGTGTTTTACTCATGCCGGCAAGCCTTTTTGTAATCGTCGGTTTTCAAAATCCACGCGCAACACAATGGCCATGGCCACGCAATTCACCAAAATGCCCGTTCCGCCAAACGACATGAGGGGTAAGGTCAGCCCTTTGGTGGGTAACAAACCGGTGTTCACGCCCATGTTGATGATGCCTTGCACGCCCATCCACACGCCTAACCCCTGGGCCAATAAGGCAGAGAAATAGCGCTCATTGGCAATGGCTTCTTTGGCTATGCCAAAGGAGCGGATGACTATCCAGGCAAACAAGCCTATGACCGTCAGCACGCCAACAAAGCCCAACTCTTCGGCAATCACGGCCAACAAGAAATCGGTGTGCGCTTCAGGCAAATACAGCAATTTTTCCACGCTGGCGCCCAAGCCCACACCCAGCCATTCGCCACGGCCAAATGCAATCAAGGCATGCGAGAGTTGGTAACCCTTGCCATAGGGGTCAGCCCATGGGTCCATAAAGCCAATGACCCGCTGCATGCGGTAGGGCGAACTCCAAATTAAACCCACGATGGCGATAGGCAACAAGGTCAACAACCCGGCAAAGATTTTGCCATTGATGCCGCCTAGCCATAGGATGGAAATGGAGATCGCGGCAATCACGGCAAACGCGCCAAAATCCGGCTCGCGTAGCAATAAAAAGCCAACCAAGACCATCACCCCAACCATGGGCATAAAGCCGCGCCTAAAGCTGTCCATCACCGCCGCTTTGCGCACGGTGTAATCGGCCACGTAAATCGCGGCAAACAGCTTCATGAATTCCGATGGCTGAGGATTCACCACAAACATCTTCAACCAACGGCGACTGCCGCCGGCTTTTAAGCCTATGCCAGGAATCAGCACCAGCACCAGCAAAGCCAAACCGATTAAGAATAAATACGGTGCCATTTTTTGCCACCAAGCGATGGGGATATTGAATGCAATAAGCGCCGACACGATGCCGACTAACATGAAGGCCGCTTGGTGCACCAAATAATAGCTGCTGTTATGGCCCACGCCTTTGTCGGCTTCAGCGATGGCAATAGAGGCCGAATACACCATCACTAAACTGATGCCCAGCAGGCACAATACCGCCCAAAGAAAGCCTTCGTCGTAACTGGGCGCGTTGATGCGTTCGCGATCTAACATGGTGTTGATCATGCCGTTTCCTTCAAGCTAGGCTGCATGGCCATGACTGCAGCAACAAACACCTCGGCACGCTGCACGTAATTTTTAAACATATCGAAACTTGCGCATGCCGGTGACAACAACACGGCATCGCCGCTATGGGCTAATTTTCTAGCGATACTGACGGCCTCAGGCAAATCCAATGCACGGTATATGGCAACGTCGGCGCCTAGCAAGGCCGCTTCTATTTTGTCTGCGTCACGCCCCATTAACACCACGGCGCGCGCATTAGCGGCCACGGCTTGGGCCAATGGCGTGAAATCTTGGCCCTTGCCATCGCCACCAGCAATCAGCACTACTTTTTGTGGCTGACCACCTTTGTACATGCCGGCCAGCGCAGCGCAACTGGCCCCAACGTTGGTGCCTTTGGAATCATCGTAATAATCCACCTCGTCTATATTGGCCACCCACTCCACACGGTGTGGCAAGCCTTTGAAGTTAAATAGGGTTTGGATGATGGGCGCGTAGTCTATGCCTATGGCACGGCTCAAGGCCACGGCCGCTAAGGCATTCGATGCATTATGCAAGCCGGCAATTTTTAAATCTTGACTGTTTACCAGCTGTTTTTCACCCTCGCACAACCAGCTTTCGCCGTCTATTTGCCGCAAACTAAAATCGGCATGTTCGGACAAGCCAAAGCTCAACTGTGGCAATTTTGGTCTGGCCAGCATCATGCTCCAAGCATCATCCAAGTTCAGCACTTGCAGGCTGGCCTGATAAAAAATATGGGCTTTGGCAATAGCGTAATCCTGCAAGCTGTCGTACCTGTCCATGTGGTCTTCAGACAAATTAAGCATGGTCGCGGCATTCGCTTGCAAACTGTGCGTGGTTTCTAATTGAAAGCTGGACAGTTCCAAGACATACACATCCGGCGTGGCCATGGCCAAGCTGTCCAATACCGGTAAACCAATATTGCCGGCCACGATGGTTTTTAATCCGGCGGCTTGGCAAATTTGACCAACCAAACTGGTGACCGTGGTTTTGCCGTTGGAACCGGTAATGGCGATGACCTTGGCCGAAGCCGGTCTAAATTGCGCAAACAACTCCACGTCGCCGACCACGCTAAGGCCGTTTTTTACCGCCGCTTGGATAGCCGGTTCACTTAATGCCACGCCCGGACTGATCACGGCCAGATCAATCTTCTCAAACAGTTGGGCACTAAACGGCCCAGCATGCACCGGCACTTCAGGCATCTCATTGCGCAAGGCATCCATGCCAGGTGGCGTTTCGCGGGTATCGGCCGCAGACAAATTAGCCCCTTGCGTCTTTAACCAACGCAAGGCGGATAAGCCGGTTTCACCCAGGCCTAGTACCAATACTTTTTTGTCTTTTAACATTTGCATGGGTTTATCTTAATTTCAAGCTAGCCAATCCAATTAACACCAGCATCATGCTGATGATCCAAAAACGCACCACCACTTGCGTTTCTTTCCAACCTTTTTCTTCGTAATGGTGGTGCAAGGGCGCCATTAAAAAGATGCGTTTACCTGTGCCGGTAGTGTGTTTGGTGTACTTGAAATACAGCACTTGTATGGCCACCGATACGGTTTCCACGACAAACACGCCACCCATAATGAATAAGATGATTTCTTGGCGAACAATGACCGCCACTATGCCGAGCGCCGCGCCTAATGCTAAGGCGCCCACGTCGCCCATGAACACTTCTGCTGGGTAGGCGTTAAACCACAGAAAGCCCAAACCGGCACCGGCCATGGCCGCGCAAAACACCATTAATTCACTGGCACCGGCCACGTGTGGCACACCCAAGTAACTGGAAAAATGCAAATGCCCGGCCACGTAAGCAAAGATGCCTAGTGCACTGGCCACCATCACGGTCGGCAGTATGGCTAAGCCATCTAAGCCATCGGTTAAATTGACCGCATTGCTGCTGCCCACCACCACCAAATAAGTCAGCACGATGAAGCCTATGGCGCCCAAGGGCAGCACAAGATGCTTAAAGAATGGCACGATTAACGTCGTTTCCACGCTGCTTAAGTGCGTGCGATAGAGAAACACGGCCACGGCTAAACCTATCAGGCTTTGCCAAAAAAACTTGGCTTTAGCCGACAAGCCTTTGGGATTTTTATGCACCACTTTACGGTAATCGTCCACCCAACCGACCGCGCCAAAACCCACGGTGGTAAACAGCACCACCCAAACAAAACGGTTGCTTAAATCTGCCCACAACAAGGTTGATACCGCAATCGACACCAAGATTAAGGCGCCACCCATGGTAGGCGTACCGGTTTTAATTAAATGACTTTGTGGGCCGTCGTCGCGCACCGCTTGACCGACTTTGTATTCGGTTAACTTACGAATCACACTGGGGCCAGCTATAAAGGAAATGGCCAATGCCGTTAAGGTCGCTAGCACAGCGCGCAACGTGATGTAATTAAATACATTGAAGCCACGTATGTCGTGGGCTAACCAACGGGCCAGTTCTAATAACATGATTGATTCTCCAACAAGCTAGTTTGATTGTTTTTTTCGTCCAACAAATCGACCACACGCTCCATTTTCATGAAGCGCGAGCCTTTTACTAATACCGTCACCTGGGCAGACAACCGTGGCTTAATGGCCTCGGCCAATACGGCGGCATCGTCAAAATGGCGGGCGCCAACACCAAAGCCTTGCACCATTTCAAGACTCAAGTCACCCAAGCAATACAACTGCTGCAAACCTTTTGTTTTAGCGTACTCACCGACCTCGCGATGCATGCGCGCGGCATCGCTGCCTAATTCGCCCATGTCGCCTAACACCAATATTTTTTCACCGGTTTGATTAGCCAACACGTCTATGGCCGCTTTCATGGAATCGGGATTGGCGTTATAGGTGTCGTCAATTAAGCGCGCACCCTGGATGGCCAGCTTGTTTTGCAAGCGGCCTTTAACCGCAGAGAATCCGGCCAAGCCAGTGGCGATGTCTGCATTAGAAACCCCTAGCGCATAAGCCGCAGCACTGGCGGCCAGCGCATTACGGACGTTATGAACGCCCATAAGCGGCAAAGTAAAGGCCACTTCACCGGCTGGGGTGCGGATACGCACGGCATAGCCGCCGTCTTTTTCTTGGTAGCTGGCCTGCACGTCGGCGGGTTGATCGACGCCAAAACTAACGATTTTTTTACCGGCATTAAGGGCACGCCAATAGGCCGCGTAATCGTCGTCGGCATTGATTAGTGCCACGCCGTTTGCTGCCATCCCAGCGAAAATCTCACCCTTGGCTTGAGCGATCTTATCGCGTGATCCCAATTCACCTACATGGGCTGTGCCAGCGTTATTGATCAGCGCCAAGGTCGGCTTGGCCAAATCGCTTAAATAGGCTATTTCACCTAAATGGTTCATGCCCATTTCCAATACCGCGTACCGATGGCTGTCACGCAGCTTAAGCATGGTTAATGGCAGACCTATGTGGTTATTAAGATTGCCCACGGTGGCATGTATGGCGTCCATGCCGCCAGCTTTAACCGCCAAAATGTCACTAAGCATTTCTTTTACCGTGGTTTTACCATTGCTGCCGGTTATGGCCACTACTGGTATGGCAAATTTTTCCCGCCAATGCGAGGCCAATTGACCCAAAGCTAAATAACTGTCTTCAACCACGATGGCTGGCGATAAGTTAGCCGTATTTTTTTCCAATACCACCCCTGCCGCACCCTGCTCCAGGGCTTGCTTAGCATAGTCATGGCCATCAAAGTGCTCGCCTTTTAAGGCGACAAACAATTGGCCGGGACGCACCGCACGGCTATCGGTGCCCACGCTATCAAATGCACTATCGTTACCGATTAAGCTGCCGTGCATGGCCAAGCTGGCTGCGCTTAATTGCATCATGCCGGCACCCCCTGCGTCATGCGGTATTGCTGTAAAGCAAGCCTAGCCTGCTCAACGTCATCGAAGGGCTGCTTAACACCGGCTACTTCCTGATAAGTTTCATGCCCTTTGCCAGCCAACAAGACTATGTCACCAGGCTGAGCGGACAGTATTGCCAGCTTAATCGCCTGCGCTCTGTCCGGCTGCACTTGATACACCGCACCATTCATGCCTTGCAAAACCTCAGCAATAATGGCATCGGGCGATTCGCTTCTAGGGTTATCCGAGGTGACAATGATTTGGTCGGCCAATTTCGCCGCTATCGATCCCATCAGCGGCCGCTTGCCGGCATCGCGCTCGCCACCGCAACCAAACAGGCAGATTAATTGACCTGGCGCTTGCTCGCGCAAGGTCATCAATACTTTTTCTAATGCGTCAGGGGTGTGGGCATAATCCACCACCACCAAGGGCAATTTTCCACCGCCGCATTGTTGCATACGGCCCGGTACGGATTGCAGTTGCGCTAAGGCTGGCAAGGCCTGCTCTATGCTCACGTCCATAGCCAATAATGCGGACAATACCGCCAAGACGTTATAGGCATTAAATCGGCCCAATATTGGCGCTTGCAACTCCACGCTGTTTTGCTGGTACGTCACCTGCATGCTAAGCCCGGCTTCGTGCAAGCGTAAATGGCTGCCACGCACGTCTGCCTCCGCTGAAAAACCGTAACTTAAGGTGGCCTTGGATTCAGCTTTTAAGGTAGTCAACAGACGCTGCCCAAATGCATCGTCGGCATTGATCACGGCGCTTTTCAAGCCAGGCCAGCTAAATAATTTTTGTTTAGCCTGGGCATAGGCCTCCATGCTGCCGTGGTAATCCAAATGGTCACGGCTTAAATTGGTTAACACCGCCACATCAAATTCAACACCATTGACTCGGCCTTGATCCAAGCCGTGTGAAGACACTTCCATGACCACGGCCCGGGCATCCAAGGCCAAGTACTCGGCCAACATAGCTTGCAATAAAATCGCGTCCGGCGTGGTGTTGCTAGCCGCCTTGGTGGCATTTAAAAAGCCATTTCCCACGGTGCCTAACACGGCTGTTTTTTGCCCCAAATAATTCAAACTTTGCGCCAGCCAATGGCTCACCGAGGTTTTGCCGTTAGTGCCCGTTACACCAACCAGGTTTAACTTAGCGCTAGGATGACGATAAAAGTCCGCGGCAATTTCCCCTACGGCTTGCTTAAGATGGCGAACAGCACGATGCGCAACCGTCCATTTTGCTTGCCAAGTAAAATTAGCATCGTCAAAAATGACGCCGATTGCACCGGCCTCAATGGCCTGCTCTATGAAGTCACGCCCATCCGAATGGACGCCAGGGTAGGCTAGGAACAAATTGCCCGGTTTAACCGTGCGACTGTCAGCCGTGATGCCTGTGTAGGTGAGGGCGTCTGTTATCACATGCCCTCCTTCGCATCATCGGCATTGCCTTGCAACACCACGTTGTTGTTGGGCGCATCCGGCGGCACCGCATACAAACGCAAGGTTTCAGCCATCACCGCACTGAACACCGGCGCAGCAACAACACCGCCGTAATAAGCGCCATTGCTAGGCTCGTCTATCATGACAGCTATTAAAAAACGTGGGTTTGAGGCAGGTGCCATGCCAACGAATGATGCGACGTATTCATTGATGTAACCGTGGTCACCCAATTTTTTTGAGGTGCCGGTCTTACCGGCTACGCGGTAACCCAATACCTGCGCCTGTAAGGCGGTGCCGCCAGGTTGCACCACCATTTCCAACATGCTTCTAACCTGATTGGCGGTGGAGGCTGAAAAAACCTGCTGACCCACCGGCGCCTCTTTGACTTTTAACAGGGAGATAGGGCGCAACTCGCCTTCATTAGCAAAAACGGTGTATAGCCTTGCCATTTGCAACAATGTGACGCTGATGCCGTTACCAAAAGACATGGTAGCCATCTCTATAGGACGCCAATTTTTAAATGGGCGCAAACGGCCTGCGGCCTCGCCGGGGAAGCCCACCCCTTCAACGTGCCCTAAACCCAGTTGGTTATACACATTCCACATGAACTGCTTATCCAAGGTTAAAGCTATCTTGGCCGCCCCAACGTTGGACGATTTTTGTATCATTTCCGCTACCGTTAATACGCCTTGGGGATGGGTATCGTGTATGGTGGCTGGGCCAATTTTCAAGGTGCCTGGCGCCGTTTGTATCTTCGTGTCGGCTTTGTACAAGCCTGATTCCAATGCCGCTGCTGCCGTCACGGGTTTTAATGTTGAGCCCGGCTCGTAATTATCAATAATGGCGCGATTGCGGGTTTTGCCTTTGATATTGACTGGGTTATTCGGGTTGTAGGTCGGCACGTTGGCCATGGCTAACACTTCACCGGATTTCGCATCCAACACCACGATCGCACCGGCTAAAGCCTTGTGCGCATCCACCGCTTTTTGCAATTCACGGTGCGCAAGGTATTGGATGCGCAAATCCAGGGCCAAAGCCACGTCATGGCCATCTTGCGGCACCACCACCGCCTGCAAGTCCTCCACAATATGACCCGACCTATCTCTAAGGACCCGACGATTGCCGTCTTTACCAGACAAAGCGCTATTCAAGGCCAATTCAAAGCCTTCCAAACCTTTATCACCCGCCCCTTTGTCGCCCGGTCCGGTAAAACCGACCATGTGTGCCGTTACCTCGCCTGCCGGGTAGTAGCGCTTGTATTCGCGACGCAAATCGATACCCGGTATGCCCAGCTTCATGACCTTAGCGGCATCTTCAGGCGACATGCGTCGCTTCAAATAGACAAACTCACGCTCGGTGTTGGCTAACTTACCTTTAATCACCTCTTCTTGCATGCCTAACATATTGGCTAATTGCTTGGTTTTCACCGCGTCTAACACCACGTCTGGCGGACTGGCCCAGACCGTATCGACCGGCATGCTCACTGCCAGCAATTGACCGTTTCTATCGGTAATTTTGCCGCGCTGTGAGGTTAAAATAAGGTTACGGCTATAGCGCGCATTGCCTTTGTCTTTGTAAAACTCATCATGTATGCCTTGCAGGTAAACGCCACGGCCCAACAAAATGGCAAAACCCATCAAGACTAAGCCCAATAATATGCGTCTACGCCATGCCGGTAGCTTAACAATGACCGGGGTGCGCACCGAGGTTCTTATGGGCATGCGTATGGCCATTATTGGACCACCTTGCTGCTTAGCATAGGCTTAAGCGCATACAACTCGGCCATAGGCACCACTTGTATGCGCTTTGCATCCGGCACTTGCATTTGCAGTTGTTCCGCAGCGATTTTTTCAACGCGACTGTGCATGGCCCAGGTACTTTGTTCCAACTGCAACTGCCCGTATTCTTGCTCCAATTGCGTGCTCACTCGCTTACTTTGTTCCAGCTCTATGTATAGGTTGCGCGCCTTATGCTGGGATTTCACCAAAGCCAAGGACGACAAGATCAATGCGGCAAATAGAATAAAATTTAAGCGCGTCATGCTGTTGTCGTTCTTTCCGCCACGCGCATCACGGCACTGCGTGAACGTGGGTTGGCTTTAATTTCTTGCGGGCTAGGCTTGATGCTTTTGCCCACAGACCTTAATTTAGGCTGCGGCAAATCGGCGGCTCGAACCGGAAAATTGGCTGGCAAATCGTCCCGATTTACCTGAGCACGAATAAATTGCTTCACCATACGGTCTTCTAGCGAGTGAAAACTGATCACCGCCAATCTGCCTTGCGGCGACAATAGAGCCAAGCATTGAGGCATGGTTAGCGACAACTCCTCAAGCTCTTGATTGACGTGAATCCGTAAAGCTTGAAATGTCCGCGTGGCTGGGTTCTGCCCGGGCTCAAAGCGCGTGACTGCGCTTGCCACGACCTTGGTAAGCTGCCCTGTAGTGGTGATGGGGCGCCCGTCATTGCGCTCCGCAATAATCGCCCTTGCAATCTGCTTAGCAAACCGTTCTTCACCATAATTTTTTATAACCTCCGCTAATTCCTGCTCTGTTGTGCCGGCGATAAATTCCGCCGCTGTTTGACCACGGGTCTGATCCATGCGCATGTCTAGAGGCGCATCAAATCTAAAACTAAAGCCTCGGGCAGGCTCATCAATTTGTGGCGAGGATATGCCCAAGTCCAACAAAATACCGTCCACCTTGTTGATGCCCATTTCAGTCAAGCGGACTTGCATGCCAGCAAAATGGCTGTGCACCATGACAAATCGCTCATCCTGAATAGTCTTGCTCGACTCAATTGCTTGCAAGTCTTTATCAAAGGCTATCAGGCGGCCTCGCTCACCCAATTTCTCTAAAATCTTTCTGCTGTGGCCACCGCGACCAAATGTGCCGTCCACATAAACGCCGTCAGCCTTTACCGCCAAGGCCTGGACCGCTTCATCCAATAAAACAGTGACATGCGTCCCACTAGTAGGGATTGTTGTTAGGGTTTCGTCCATCGTAGCTAATGCTTGATTTACTAATAATAAAGCGTCATTTGCAGACGCTTTATTTGGAGACAATGAGGCTAGGTTGGGCGTGGAGCGCACGCCCTTAATCACAGGGAGAAACCCTCTAGCTCTGCCGGCATAGCAAACTGCTCGCCTTGCATGACTTGCGCTAACTGAGCGCGCCAGGCTTCCATGTTCCACAATTCAAAATGGCTGCCTTGCCCCACCAACATCACTTCTTTGCTTAAACCCGCAAAGTCTCGTAATACTGGTGACACCAACAAGCGCCCCGCACTGTCCAAACTTAAATCTTCCGCAAAACCAACCAGCAAGCGTTGTAATGCACTCGATTGCCTATCAAACGAAGACAGCGCCATCATTTTTTCTTGTATTGGCTCCCAGGCCGCTTGGGGGTAAAGCAACAGACAGCGATGCGGGTGAGCCGTCAGCACCAAATTGCCGCCACACTCATGCAACAAGGCTTCACGGTGCTTGGTTGGCACCGCGAGTCTGTTTTTTGCATCTAAGCTTAATGAGGTTGCACCACGAAACATTTTTTACTGTTGTCCTATCGTCCAATTAAAGCCTTTAGCGCCAGTCCGACATTTAAAAGCGAAAATCAAAATAGTGGAGAACCGCCCTTACTAACGGCAACAACCCTTAGTAGTTTAGCGACATGATGTTAGAAGATGATTTTTCAACATCGCTAGCAAGGAACAATTCTCCACATAAACCCACTTTTTCCCACTAAGTTGCACTATAGATAAAAAAATTGGCCAATGCAAGCCATTTTTGCTATTTTCTCCATATATCTCAATGACTTAGCGTGTTTTTGTGATAAAAATAATATCGTTATAAATGAATAACATACGAAATTATATGAATGTAGATTATGAGGATAATGCCGAAAGCATTTGAATTGCCCTTAGCCACCCAGAATGAAGCGGTAAGCTATAGAACAAAAATGGCGGGTCAGGGGATTGGACTCACTGCCACGTTTAGCCATAGGCAGTGAATATAGGATGGGAATAAAAGAATTGAAGCTGGCCGATAAGCCGGGTTTTGTAGGCTTTATTGCTAAAGCTGACAGTCATTCATCTAGGCGCACAATTACTTGTGCGCTCAAGCAACCTACCCGCTGGCAGCGCGAACCACGCCTTATTTACTTGCGTAAAAATGCCAGCCTATTTGGTCTTGCTGCAGATGGAGGTTACCGCGTTTCACCGTAACTTAATACGCTCGTCTCTGTGGCCCTATTCCGCGCCTTATGCTCCAAGGCTTGCGCCTTTGAAGGTTTCGACGGACGGCCGTTAGCCGTCATCTTGCTCTGTGCAGCCCGGACTTTCCTCCCTTCACCAAGAAAGCCCGCAGGGGGCTTCCCCATTCAACTATGCCAGTAAACTGGCAAGTTAAATGTGAACGGCGACTGTCTAGCCAGCTTCACGCTTAGTTTAACACGGCAAGAGCTATAAATAGGCGCTTAAAGCGATTGCATTTTCCATGCAATAGGCTGACCAGCCCTTAATGGGACGATGCTGTCGTCGGCAAACGGCAAGCTGGCCGGCACGCTCCAACTTTGCCTATGCAATTGAATGCGGCTCGTGTTGCGCGGCAAACCGTAAAAATCTGCCCCATGAAAACTAGCGAACCCTTCCAACTTATCCAAGGCGCCCACCGCGTCAAAGGCCTCGGCATACAATTCCATCGCCGTGTGTGCCGTATACATGCCAGCACAACCGCAAGCGGCTTCTTTGGTGTGCTTGGCATGCGGCGCACTGTCGGTACCCAAGAAAAACTTAGCATTGCCCGATATAGCGACATGCAGCAAAGCCTGACGGTGCTCTTCGCGCTTCAATATCGGCAAACAATAATGATGCGGCTGTATGCCACCAACAAACATGGCATTACGGTTCATTAACAAATGGTGAGCAGTAATGGTGGCGCCCACATTGGCCGGTGTATGCAAGACAAAGTCAGCCGCATCCTTGGTCGTGATGTGCTCAAACACCACTTTCAATGCTGGGTAGTCTTTAACAATGGCGAGCATATGCCGCTCAATAAACACACGCTCTCTATCGAACACATCCACCTGCGCGTCCGTCACCTCGGCATGCACCAACAATGGCAAGCCTAACTTCTCCATCTCGGCCAAGGCTAGCCTACAATGCGCCAAATCCGTGACCCCTGAATCGCTATTGGTGGTTGCCCCGGCTGGGTAAAATTTCACCCCGTACACTACGCCGCTGGCCACCGCCGCCCTAATCTCTTCTGCGCTGGTGTTATCGGTTAGATACAAGGTCATCAGCGGTTCAAAATTAATGCCGCTAGGTAGCGCCGCCAAGATGCGTTGCCGGTAGGCCAAAGCCAAGGCCGTGGTGGTCACAGGCGGGCGTAAATTAGGCATGATCATGGCCCTAGCAAACTGCCGAGCGCTGTCAGGCAAAACGGCCTTTAAGGCCTCACCGTCGCGCAAGTGTAAATGCCAGTCGTCTGGGCGAGTAAGGGTCAATGTGTTGATGATGGTCATAGAAATATGGCTAACATTAAGGTTCAGATTGCTTTAGCTGCAAGGCTAACTCGTACAATTCGTTTTTTCTCTCACGGCTTATGTCGGCGGCCAACTTAACCGCCTGCTTTAAGGGCAATTCGGCTAGCAGCAATGTTAACATGCGCGCCGTTTGCTCCGATATTTCCTCTTGATTTTTCAAAGGCGGCGCCTCCACCAAGAGCACAAACTCACCGCGCTGCTGATTGGCATCGGCTTTTAACCAAGCCTGCGCATCAGATAAAAGGCAAGTGTGGACAGTTTCAAAGGTTTTGGTCAATTCGCGGGCAATCGTAACGCGCCTCTCCTCACCTAGCACTTGTGCCATATCGGCTAGGCTAGCGACTATGCGATGCGGCGCCTCATAAAAAACCAAGGTCACAGTCTGACTTTTTAAGCCTTCAAGCACTTGGCGCCTAGCGGCCCCACTGGCCGGCAAAAAACCATGAAAGAAAAAACCATTCTGAACTATGCCACTCACTGATAAAGCCGTCACCACCGCGCTCACTCCGGGGATGGGCACAACTTTGATGCCGGCTTGTCGTATAAAATTTACCACCACCGCCCCTGGATCGCTGATACCGGGCGTACCCGCATCGGTAACCAGCGCAATATTCTCTCCGGCTTGCAATTGCACTAACAATTTGGCCGCGGATTGATGCTCATTATGCTCGTGCACGGCCATGAGTTTTTTACTGATGGCAAAATGCCCCAACAATCCTGCCGTATGGCGCGTGTCTTCAGCCGCAATGGCATCCACACTTTTTAAGGTGTCCAATGCCCGCAAGGTAATATCACTTAAATTGCCTATGGGCGTGGCCACCACATATAATGTACCCAGCGTATTTTTCGTCATTTCACTCATAATGAAAGTTTAACGCCTAGCTGCGCTAACGCCTATGAAAATCAACCAAAACAACCCAGGCTTGCTTGCGGAAAACTTGGCAGCCAGCTATCTGATTGAACAAGGCCTGAAGCTGCTGGTCAAGAATTACCATTGCCGATTTGGCGAGATTGATTTGATCATGCAAGATAAACACACCCTGGTGTTCATTGAAGTAAGGCTGAGAACTAACCTAGGATTTGGAAATGCCGGCAGCAGCATTACCAAACAAAAACAATTAAAACTTACGCGCACTGCTTCGCATTATTTGCAAGCACATGGCGATGCAGCCTGTCGCTTCGATGCCATTCTGATGGACAAAGCCGAGGTGGCAAACTTAGTGTGGTTACGTAATGCATTTGACGCATAAAAAGCGTATCATTCGCAAAAATATAGATGCCCCCATCTAATTGCCCTCTCAATTCAAGGAGTCAACCATGCTGTTAAACACTCAAAATATTACCCTAAAGCTTCTCTTGTCCTTAGCATTGATCGGACAACTCAGCGCCTGCGTCCCGGTAGTTGTCGGTGGTGCAGCAGCTGGCGGAGCGATGGCTAGCGACAGACGTACCTCAGGCATATACGTAGAAGACGAAAACATAGAATTAAAAGCACTGAAGATGATAGAAACGAACTTAGGTTCAACCGCGCACGTCAATGTCACCAGCTATAACCGCAACGTCTTGTTAACGGGCGAAGCACCGAGTGCTGAAGCAAAAAGCAAAGCCGAAAGCATGATTAAAGCCATTACCAATATCCGCGGCATCACAAATGAAATCGTTGTGGGTGAAAAATCCTCTATCAGCTCACGCAGTAACGATGCTTACTTAACCACCAAAATTAAAACGCAATTCGTAACGGAAAATAAATTTTCTGCCAACTACGTCAAAGTGGTTACTGAAAACAACGTGGTGTATTTATTAGGTATTGTTACCAAGTCTGAAGCCGATGCTGCCGCTGAAATAGCCAGCAACACCAGTGGCGTGCACAAAGTAGTGAAGTTATTTGAATACCAACCCTAAATACACGATTGATTTATCTTCTTCCAGGCAACAGACCTTAATTTAATATTGGCAAGCCATCTCATGACTAGCAATCTAAAAACCAGCACGACCACAGGCGAAATTATCATACAAAGTAACACGCGCGCCGGCAAACCCTTTCGCCCTAGCGATTGGGTGGATCGCATGTGCAGCAGTTACGCTTCCTTTGGGGAAGACCGTAAATTAAAATACTCACCTTACCTCAAACCAAAAGTAATGGATGGGGTACGCTGCCTGGCGGTGGATTTAAAACTAAAAACCGTCAACCCAGATGGCTATGCGCAACTCATGCATTTTGCTGAAGAGAATCAGTTAAATGTGGTCGACGAGCACGGCAACAGCATTAGCGCACCGCAATAAATCCGCCCCTTTAAGGCAGCCGTTTTACATTTGGCTCTTCACTAAAACGGTTTTTTTCGTTACGATACGTATTCATTTAAAGTATTAATCAAATCGAGGTTTTCATGAGTGAACATATAACACACCTTAACGATGCGAGTTTTGAGCAAGACGTGCTCCAGTCGCAACTTCCTGTTTTAGTAGACTATTGGGCGGAATGGTGTGGCCCTTGCAAGATGATTGCACCCATCTTGGATGAGATCTCTAAGGAATACGCCGGCCGCTTAAAAGTGGGCAAACTAAACATAGACGACAACCAATTGACCCCGCCAAAATACGGCATACGCGGCATCCCTACGCTAATGCTGTTTAAAAATGGCAACGTGGAAGCAACCAAAGTTGGCGCCCTATCTAAATCCCAATTAACCGCATTTATTGACAGCAACATTTAAACCCTTTACGCTGTGCACATTATTGAGAATGTGCTTGATTTAAGTCCCTCAAATCAAGCACTTTTCAAATCTTTCCATCCCTAGTTTTAACCTTCCCTAGATTACCCCTTGTATTAGTGAGCCTTCATGCACTTATCCGACCTTAAACATCTCCCCGTCACCGAATTAGTGGACATGGCCATTGCCGACGACATCGACAATGCCAGCCGCATGCGCAAACAAGATCTAATTTTTGCCATCTTGAAGCACAAGGCAAAAAAAGGTGAGAGCATATTTGGCGATGGCACACTGGAAGTATTGCAAGATGGCTTTGGCTTTTTGCGCTCACCGGACACCTCTTACCTAGCGGGTCCTGACGACATATACGTTTCACCGTCGCAAATTCGCCGCTTTAATTTGCACACGGGTGACAGCATACAAGGTGAAATTCGCATCCCTAAAGACGGTGAACGCTATTTCGCCCTAGTGAAGGTCGATGTGGTTAACGGTGAAGCGCCGGAAAACACCAAGCATAAAATTCTATTTGAAAACTTAACCCCGCTATTTCCGACCATACCGCTCACCTTAGAGCGCGATATCAAGGGCGTGGAAAACATTACCAGCCGCGTTATCGACATGATTGCACCGATAGGCCGCGGTCAACGTGGCTTACTGGTTGCCAGCCCCAAGAGTGGTAAAACGGTGATGATGCAAAACATTGCACACGCCATTACCGCCAATCATCCCGATGTCGTTTTAATCGTCTTACTGATAGACGAGCGGCCTGAGGAAGTGACCGAAATGACCCGCTCCGTTAAGGGCGAAGTGGTGGCATCGACTTTTGATGAACCTGCAACACGCCACGTGCAAGTGGC
>SXLB01000003.1 GCA_005777825.1 Methylotenera sp.
CCCTCATCCAAATAGACGATGCGGTACTCGGCTTTAATCGGCCAAACAAATTGCATGCCCCAGATGGCGTTACCGGTATTGGGCACGACAAAGCCGGTGGGTTGGTAGCGTTTTAGCTCCCCATCAAAGCTGCCTTGGTTGAAGGTGAAGGTGGTGATAATGCGGCCGTCGTCGGCCAAGGCGTAAGATTCTATGCCGTTGTGCACGCCTTTTTCTATGAAGGTAGGGATGCAGGCAATCACGTACCAATCGCCCATGAATTGATTTAGCTTCACTTCTTTAACCGTGGGTATGGGCGCCATGGAACTGCATGCGCCCAATAAAACGCACAAGGAACTGATTAAGGTTTTTTTCATTTTCTCTCTCATTTTATTTAAGGGCGTAATCGATACGGCCATCGGGGGTGGTGGATTGCAACGCTAACCATTCACCGGCTAAACCGTACCATAGGTCGATGACAAATTTATTGGTATGAATTTTATAGCGCTCGGCTTTTATAGTCTGGCCTTTTACCACTATGTTTTCTTGCCCTAGCGCGGTGATTTGCGTATTCAAATACTCACCGGTTTGTGGGTTTAGCAATTTCTTTTGCTGCAGGATTTTGGGGTTCCAATAGGCAAAGGTCATCACGCATTGTTGGCCTATCTCCAGCGGGCTAGGGGCATTTAGTTTAAACACCGATGGCTCTTGGGTGCCGCCCACCACGGTGGCTTTGCTGTTTTCTTGGGTTTTGGCGTCTAATTTTATCAAGCAATCGTTTTGCCACAATTCGTTGGCCACATGCTGGTATTTGAACACGCTAATTGACAAAAACTTGACGTTGAATTTCGCCTCACTTTTCAAGGCCAGTTGGCCGTCGGCTTTTTCATCCAAGACAAAGTCATGCGTGCCTATGGCCTTGCCGTCCATGGACACATCGAATTGCCAAGTTTGAGCCGCCGCTATGCTTGGGAAAAGTAGGCACAACAATAACAGTGTTTTGAATTGTAAGCGGGCCACGACTTAATTGCCTTTTTTGGGAAACCAAGGCACAAAGCCTGAAGTGGTTTGCATGTAAGTGCTGTAGCCAGGGCGACGCTTGGTGATGTCGGCTTCCAGTAATTTTGCACCGGTCACTTTGACCAATAGATAAGTCATGAAAATCGAAGAGACCAGTGTCCACCAGGCGCCGCTGCCTACGCCTAAGCAACCGTAGCCAAACCAAATGCAGGCTTCCCCAAAGTAATTGGGGTGACGGGTATAACGCCAAACACCGCTGCTTAGCACCTTAGTTTTGTTGCCTGCTTGCGCGACAAAGCGCGCCAATTGGTTGTCGCCCAGTACTTGAAAAAACATGCCGATTAACCACAGCGCTATGCCTAGGGCATCCCAAGCATTGAGCGCATTGCTTGAGACCGTTGCCGCATGCAAGGGCGTGGCGATCATCCAAGCCAACACGGCTTGCAATAAAAACACCAAGTACAGGCTTTTGATTCTGAAATTAGGTTGGTTGCGCGCGCGTATGGCTTGGTAGCGTGCGTCCTCTGGCTTATTGTGGTTGCGCTTGTGCAAGTGCCCGCTTAGGCGGCAAGCCCAGGTCGCCACCAAGCTTAGGGTTAACCAAGCACGTGGGCTGGGGTCGGCGTAAGCTACAAAACTAAACAGCGTGCTCACTAAAAAGAACAGTGCCCAGAGCGTGTCCACCAGGGTGACGTTGTTGTGTTTTAAACTTAAAGTCCAAGCCAGTATGGCCATCATGGACAAGGGGATGAGGGTCAATAAATAATGCGCAACATTAAACACGGTTTATCCCCTTGTTCATTAAGGCTGAGGCCACTTTTAGCAACAGTGGCACAGCTATGGCCCAACCCACGGCTAAATAGACCATGGCTAAATTAAAATTTACCAAGTGCAGTGCACCGAGGCGCTCGCCTGCCCAGTAACACAGTGGCCCAGAAATAGCGCCGAGCAAGCAGGCCAAGGCGGTGTATTTTTTCAGCCAATTTAGGCTGATGTTTAAGGTGCTGGCAAACGAGGCCCATAGCGCTATCATCCACGGCGGCGATATGGCATTCGGCCAATACGCCACCGGTTCAAAAGCAACCCAACCCAATTGCAGCAACAGGCTGTCAAAAACTAAGCCGAATAAAGCCGCCAGCAGCAACAAGCTGCTTTCGGCTTGTTTGTGCTGGGACCGTTTGCAGTGCAACATCAGTATAAATAAAGCGTTAAACACGCCTAACCAAGGTGCGTAATAAGCCGCACCTAACACGCAGGCAAACCAAGCAATTTGAAAGGCTATGATGTTAAATGCCATGCTTACACCGCATTTTTTTCAAACAGGTAGTGGCTCCCCCACCATTCTTGACCGCCTTGGTAGCCAAACAACTCGGCACAGGCCATGAAGAAAATGCGCCAGCGTTGACGCCACAGCACGACGTTGGCTGGGCCATAACAATCGGCCAAAATGCCATTGATGACGGCCTCGTTGTCGTCCATATTGGTCAACCAGGCATTGGCGGTTTTTTCGTAATGCCTGCCATCCCAACGCCATTGTCGGCTTAATCTGAGGTGCGATTGAAATTGACTGGGTGTGTCGTCGCTGGGCATGAAACCACCGGAAAAAAAGAACTGGCTCATCCAATCGTCGTCGCCTTGCACTTCAAACGCATAGGGCACGTCTCTGTGGCAAAAAATGTGCATAAAAAACTGGCCTTGCGGCGCTAACCAGGAGTTGATTTTTTCAAACAGCACGTGGTAATTGCGCATGTGTTCGAACATTTCAACCGAGACGATGCGATCAAACTGCTGCTTGATATCAAAGTTGTTCATGTCGCAAGTAATGACATTAAGGTTGTTTAGGTTTTCTTTTTTAGCGATGGCTAAAATAAAATCGCGTTGCGATTTGGAATTGGAGACCGAAGTGATTTGGCTGTCCGGATAATGCCTGGCCATCCATAAAGACAACGAGCCCCAACCGCAACCCAATTCCAATACATTTTGGCCGTTTTGCAAGTTGGCGTGCAAGCAGGTTTGACTTAAGGCGTGGTACTCGGCTTGATCTAAGTTATCCACCCCATTAGGCCAAAAGCAACTGCTGTA
The DNA here is from genome assembly GCA_005777825.1 of Methylotenera sp. GTDB lineage: Bacteria > Pseudomonadota > Gammaproteobacteria > Burkholderiales > Methylophilaceae > Methylotenera. The sequence continues at coordinate 3,082 of SXLB01000003.1, forward strand.
TTTGCGGTGCTTACCCAGCACCGAATCAAAGAAAGCCGCCGGTACTTCGTAGTGTTGGGCATTGGCCATTTCCGGTAAGGGAGCAATTTGCGCCTGGCGCATGCTTTGAAAAAAGCGCGCGCGAAACTCGCTGGCCATTTCCGTGTTGCCAGCAGAGATCTCAATCAAACGTTGTTTGCTAAGTTGGCGTATGCCGTAGCGAATTAGAAAATCGGGCATCCAACCCGATTCGGATAATTGAATGGCTAACTTGGAAAAAATCATTTTCTACCTCTATAAATTGCATATACGTTAGTATGAGCCATAAGCCACAAAAAGGTTTGGCAGTTTGAACAATTTCTTATAAATGCACTCAGAGACGTCATGAAAAATACAGAAAAATTATACCTGGCCGGCGGCTGTTATTGGGGCATGGAAGAATTATTCAGGCACATGCCCGGTGTGGTCGCCACCCAAGTGGGCTTTTCTGGTGGCCACATCGCCAATGTGGCCTACCGTGAAGTGACCACCGGCACCACTGGCCATGCTGAAACCTTAATGGTGGAATTTGACCCGGACTTGGTGACGATAAAGCACCTGCTGTTTGAATTTTTTCGGGTGCACAACCCGACCAAACCCAACCAGCAAGGCAACGACATCGGCACGCAATACCGCTCGGCTATTTTTTTCCAAAATGAAGCGCAAAAAGCCGTGGCCGAGCAAGTGATCGCCACGGTCAACGCTTCCGGCCAATGGGGCATGCCGGTAGTGACGCAGCTAGAAGCATTTCAAGCTTTTTACCCAGCCGAAGACAAGCACCAAAAATACATCATGCAGTTTCCGGATGGCTATACCTGCCACCACAGACGCAACTTTGATTTAGGGGAAACGCCATGATCAAGCTAGTGTTGTTAGCTATTGCGCTGACAGGTCTGCTGGCTTTTCTCTATTTAAAATCCGCGTCCAGTGGGCAATTAAAAGTGGGGGACCTGGCCCCGACTTTTAGTCTGATGGACCAAAACGGCCAGCTCAGAACTTTGGATGAATTTAAAGGGCATTGGTTGGTGCTGTATTTTTACCCAAAAGACAACACGCCGGGTTGCACCAAACAAGCCTGCCGCTTTCGCGATGAGCACTCGGCTTTGCATAAAATGGGCGCTCAGGTAGTCGGTATCAGTGTCGACAGCAGCGCTGCCCATGCTGGCTTTGCTACCCAGCACCGTTTGCCTTTCCCACTGTTGGCTGACAGTCAAGGTGAGGTGGCTCAAGCTTACGGGGCCTTGCTGAATTTGGCTTTTTTAAAATTAGCCAAACGCCATACTTATTTAATTGATCCAACCGGTCGGGTGGCGAAAATGTATTTGACTGTGGAGCCGGATACGCATGCGCAAACCGTGCTCAAAGACCTGCAGTTGTTAAAGGAGGCTTACCATGACTAAAGCACGTTTTGTGATCCCACTATTGATAGGCTTGCCGCTATTAGGCTACCTGTGGACACTTTATCAAACGGATGGCAGCGAACCCAAAGCGATAACGGCCTTACAGAAAGCCGTTGACGAATGCGCCGGCATTGCCGATAACGCTGTTGCCCACATGCAGGCAGTGGTGGCTTTTCAAGTGCTGGAAAAAGAAGGCCGTAAGATTAACGTGATGCGCCGTTGCATGGCCGATCATGGCTACACAGAAAACCCCAAATGGTTGGCTTATGGCGCACCTATTGCCAAGGCCAATGCCTTAAAACAAGGCGTATCCGAAGACGAAGCCATGGAGAACTTGAGGCGGCTTAATATGATGGACTTTACCGACAGCGACCAGCGGCCTATTTATTGGACGGTAAAGCCTTAGTTTGTTTTAAAGCCGCTATTTTTTCGCTCAGTAATTCCGCTGCGTAGGGGTCCAAACTGGCAATGCGTAGGCTTAGTTTATCCAGCGCGGCAAAGTCTGTTTCTTGCAAGGCCATCTGCGCTTGTTGCATGAAGACCTCTAAGTGTTGGGGGTTTAACTGCAAGGCTTTATCTAATTCAGTCTTAGCCAAAGGCGCGTGGTTCAAACCGAAGTCGGCAACCCCTAAGTAATACCAAGCATCGGCCGCATCCGGTTGGTTTTTCGTCCAAGCTTCGGCTATGGCATGCAAGCTAGCCCAGTCCTGGTTTTGATAGGGAATCACCACCTGCATAAAGTAGGGTTGCTGATTGCTTGGCAGCGCCCAAAACGGCGATTCATCGGTGTTTAAACTCAACAACTCTTTGCTGGCGATCAATGCCTTAATCCATTCCACCGGCAAGCTGTAAAAAAAACCATTTGGGCCCGGGCTTTTAAAGGTGGTCATGCCTATCAAATTTAGCTTTTGGTCAAACAAGGCGCCACCGCTAGAGCCCAATGAAAATGCCGCGTTGGAGCGTATGATAAGGCTGCCGTCCATGGCGTATTTGGCTTTTATTGAACCGTAAGAAGGCTGCGGCACGTTGTTGCCGTTTGGGTAGCCTAGGCTGAAGACTTCCTCTTCAAAAGCCAAGCTGGCCGAATCCCGTAATTGCACAGGTTTAAACGGCAGGCCTTCAAATTTGAGCGCACACAAATCGTGTTTCCAGTCGGCTTTCAGGGCGATGGGTTTGTAGCCGTCGTTGTATTTGGCGACATTAGCGCCTTTGCCATTGGCCAACACGTGGCAATTGGTCACCACGTATTCTGGGCTGATCACCACACCGGTGCCGGTGCCAGCGTTGCCGTTACCCAACTCAACGGAAATTTGCACGATGGATTCATGCAAGTGCAGCAATTCGCCTATGCCAGGTTGGGCGAATAGCTGGGGTGCAGAAAACAGCAGACAAAGTGCGAGAAGTTTTTTCATGATGACCTAGTGCGCATGATTGATGAAGACAAACTTGGTCTGCAACTGGCCCGCTAGGTTCAATAAATTTATAAGGCCAATGAATTAATAGGCTGAGGAAATTTAATTGACTGGCCTGCTGCTCACCTTACTTAGGCACAGCCAAATGGCCGTTATGGAAGGCATGGCAAGACATGCAACTGCTGGCAATGCGTTTCGGTTTCGGGCTGTTACCAGAATGGCAGCGCAAGCAATTTTTTCTGTCTGGCATGGCGACATCATGACTGCTTTCGGATTGCTCCACCTGATGGCAAGCCACGCATTTTTGTGTGCGGTGCGAAGCATGATTAAACTGGGCTTTGCTAAACCAATCCTGGTTGATGGTCACTTTTTTAACGCGCCATGGCACGCTGTCGTCTTTTTTCTCCGGCGCTATTTCATGGCAATAGGCGCAACCGTTTTCTTTCAAGGAGGTGGCGTAACGCGCCTTGTCTTTGGGCGCCTTGGCAATTAAGGCGTTCATCACCGCTTCTTCATCACCATGCGGCACATGCAAGGTTTTGTCGCCCAAGCCTAATTGCAATTGATTGGCGTGGCAGCTTTGGCAATCGCGTTTAAATTCCACTGCTTGGATGCGCATTTCTTTGCCTACGCCGCGGTGGCAATCGCTGCAGTTTAATTCGCGTATGTCCATCACACCGTTCGGTCCTTGCACCAAGCCCACGTGCTGGGAGTGCGGAAATTTCAAACCAGATTGCTCGGCTAAGCGCGCACTTTCACTTTGAGGGATGCGCTCTATGTGGCTCGTGCCAGGCTGTTCCGCGTGTTCGCGGATAAAGCTGAGCTTGAATTCCGGGTGGCGGCGATCAAAATCTTTGACATTGGGTAAAGCACTTTTTGCGCCCACCGCTTCAATGTCGGCATGGCATTTCACGCAATTGTTATTGTCTTGTTTGGCCAGTGGGTGCGGCGCTTTGTGTTCTCTGTGGCACTCGGCACAGCGCATGCCATCGGCTAAGCGGCCGCTGCTGTGGAACACGCGTTTTTGCAAAGTCGGATCGGCGATGTGTGGTGCGGTATTCTGGTGGCATTTGACGCAAGCTTGATCGTTAACTGGTTCGGTTAATTTTTCATGGCAATTGAAGCACTGCGAGCCAAAATGCAAATGCGCATTGGAGACATGACCTGGGCTCCACACCCGGTCAAAACCCAATGGATACTGCGCCATGGTTTGGTTGAGGCTGGGGATTAAATTTTGTGCCAAAGGCAAGCCGATAAAGACCAAGGCTATGAAGGCCGCCATCCACAAGGCCATGCGGCGCTTGAAGCTGGCTGCGCCGCGCAAGGGTTCGTGGGTGCGCAATTTTAAATCTTGAAAATCGTCCGGTAAGCGTTGCAACAACATCAGTGAGATGGCTATGTCCACATCCGGTGGGGCCGGTTCCACTTTTACTTGATAAGGACCTATGCTGACCAAGGTGCCATGGCTTAACTCTATGTTCTTTTGCACGACGCCATCGACTGCCAGTTCACCGTTGATGGCGACCAAATGGATTTTGCCGTCGTCCATGCGCTTGATGACGGCATGGTGCATACTCAAACGTGGGTCCAGCAAGTGGATACCGCATTCGGCGCCGCGGCCAACTGTGATTTCTTCTGACGTTAAGGTGCGGTAGCTGCGTGATAGCACGCCACGGCTACTGTGAGAAAGTTTAATAAGCAGGCAATTGATCATGGGCTTTTAAAATCGCTTACCAATAAAAAAAGACTGCTAGCACGTGGGCTATCATCGCCATGATTAAGGCGATGGCAAACGGCACGTGAAAATACAGCCAAAAACCCATGCGGGCGCGGTACATCAAATCTTGCCTAGCGCGCTTCACCAAGGATTCGCGGCGCACCATCAGGGAATACAGATCACGGTAAAGCTTGCGTTGCTCCACGGGTAAATCTTGCCCCAACGCGGTCAACTCTTGCACGGCCATGGCGGTTGGGCAGTCCGGCTGAAAGCCCCGCAACTGCTCTAATAAACCCAGTCCTATGGAGGTCTCGCGGCAGGCCCGCGTCACCGTGTTGTTAATGTCGTCTGGCATCATTAAGGCAATTTGCCTGGCCATTTTATCGGCTTCGGCAATGCGTAACAGCAAGCCGTCTAAATTGTCTTCGCCCATGTTTTCCGTCATTAAGCGCGGGTAAATCATGTAAGCATAATTGCCAAAGAAGCCGCTGATCACGACGATCATGAGTAGGCCGTAGGTCACCGTGTGTATGTTCAAGCCATAATGAAAGCCGCTGTGAAAGGTGGCAATAAACGTCAGGGCAGTGCCTAAGTATATGTGCGCCGACAGCCACGCTTGGGTAGTGCCACTGCTACGGTAGCGGCGTTTGCGTATGCCGTACCAGGCCATCCAGAACACCAAGCCGGCTGAAATCGTGCCCAATGTGTAGCCCAACCAACTGCCGCCGTAGTGACCAACGGCTGGTTCAAACAATAAAAAAGCGGCGAAGGCGAGCAAGATCATGACCACGGCTACTTTGAAGTAGCGGTATCTTTTGTAGTCGAAAAAGTTACTGTGTTGCATGGCTTAACCTTTAATCCGCATCGTCGTTTATTAAGTTGGCGTCGTGGCCAGTGCCACCGGCGTAGTTTAATAACTCTTCCGGTTTAACGCGTAAGGCGGCACCCACTGGGCAGGCCCGCACGCACACCGGTCCGCCGCTGATGTCCTTACACATGTCGCATTTCACTGCCACTTTGGCGCCGTTGCTGACCGCTACCGATTTGGGTTTGATGCCCAATAGCATTTGCACGATGCTGGGTTCTTTTTGTTCGTGTATCTCCGACATTTGTATCACGTCGTACGGGCAGTTGGCTTGGCAATTGCCGCAGCCTATGCAACTGTCATCGATGTAAACCTCGCCATGCGGTGCGCGGTGGATGGCGTCCGGTGGGCAATCTTTCATGCAGTGCGGGTGCTCGCAGTGGCGGCATGAGGTGGGCACGCGAATGTTAGCAAAAATCGGCCCGGCATCGCGGTCTAAACGCGTTGCCCCACCATGGGTATCGGCGCAAGCTTGCTCGCAGTGGTTGCAGCGCACGCACAAGGACTCGTCTATCAGCAGCACGTCGGTCGCTTCGCCCACGCCTTGCTGAATTAAAAAGGAAATCAGGTTGGACGGGCTAGGCTGACCCACGGCTACTTGGCTACTTTCAAATGCCGTTTCCAGTTGTTGGCGTTTTTCTTGATCCTGCAAATGCTGCAAATAGCGCGCATCCAACTCGCCGCGTATTTCCGGGTTGCGCGCAATGATGTCGCGCATGCGCCCGGCTTCTATGAATACCGCTTCCGTGGCAATCGCCGCGCGCACCGTGGCATAACGCGGCTCGCCTGACACCAAAGACATTTCACCTACGTAATGACCGGCGGCCACGTAAAACAGCACCACGTCACGGCCGCCTATGGTGTGGGAAACGGTGACCGAGCCGCTTTGTATCAAATAGAGTCCATCGGCCTCATCGCCCTCATGAAACAACTCCTCACCGGCGGCGTAGGTTTTTAAGGTGGCGTTGTTGGCCACGTCGTTTAAATCTTTTTCACTCAGCGACAAACCTATGCATAAGTGGATGATGGTTTTAATCGCCACTTCATTTAGGATACGGCGCATCGATTGCACCGAATCAACCAGTTTTTGCATGACTCGTCTGGGCGTTTCTATTAACACGCAAGCTTGCGTGGCCCGCACCGTGCCGGCGCGTCGACGGCCGGACACCAAAGCCAATTCACCAAAGAATTCGCCGGCTTTAAGGTGGCCGTCGGGTACGTCATCGTCGTCGATTAATATGTCCAACTCCCCTTCCACTATAAAGAAGAAGGTGGTGCTGTAATCGTTGCGTTTAAATATCACGTCGCCGGCTTGCGGCAACAATATATTGCTTTCTAGCACCAGCTCCCGCAATTGCAAGCTGCTAAGCATGGCCAACAAGGGCACGCTTTTGCGTATTTTTTCCAAGACGTCGTCTATGCCGCGATCGGTGCAAAAACTGGCAAACTTCTCACGCAATAATGCGCTGTCGGCTGGCTCAACCGGGTTGCCTAAAATGTGCTCTATGACTTCATAGCCTTGGTTGATGCCTTGTTTGATTAAGGGGTAGCCGGCCAGCGCGCCTATCACGTATAAACCGGGGACGCTGGATTCGTAGCGCGAGGACAATTGCGGCAGGGCATATAAATCGGGCGTGGAAAAACCGACGCCAAAGCTTTCCAATAAGGGTCGCGGCGATAAGGCACCCAAACGCGCAATCACCCTATGGCAGGGAATGCGCTCGACGCCATTGGGTGTGTTGGCAAACACGGTGATGGGGAAGTCACCTTTGCTATTGGCTTCTATGGATTGCGGCTTGGTCTCCAATAACCAGTCCAAGACGCCGCGTTTTTTTGCTTCGGTTAATTGACTGAGGTTGGTTTCCTTACAATTACTGAAGTCGTCCGCGCGGTTTAAAATTATCACTTGGTTGCGCGCCGATAAGGCGATGGCATTTTCCACACCGCTATCGCCGCCGCCAATCACCACTATGGTTTCATTTTGGTACGCGTCCGGGTCATCCAGTTGGTATTGAATTTGCGGCAGGTCGCCACCTGGAATCTCCAGTTTGCGCAAACTGCCTTGCACGCCCATGGCCAGCACGGCGTTTTTTGTATGCAGCTTAGTGCCGTCGTCCAGCTCCACCATTAAACCGGTGGCTAGTTTTTGTATGCCAAGCGCCTTGGCGCCATAGCGCACATTCACTTGGTGCTCGGCCATGGTTTGTTCCCAGGTCTGCAACACCGATTCTCGTGAAGAAGCACTGAACGGTAAGGCGCTGCGCAAGGGTAAACCACGTGGTTCGGACATGACTAATTTGCCGCGTTGGTAATTGCGCACCGTGTTGGCCGGCGCTTGCTCGGCTTCCAGTAAGACGTAATTAAGCCCTTGTTCACTGGCGCGTACCGCTGCCGACAAGCCGCTGGGGCCAGCACCTACGATGACGATGTCGTATAAGGTGGCGGATGCCGACTTGGCTGATTTTTTCTTAGCGGCTGCGGCCATGGGCTAGTGAAGTGCTATTAGAGGACGTTGGCGTTTGCATGCTGATTTAAGGGTGGTGTGTTGACCTAATTTTATTGCGCAATGAAATGGCTTTTGCCTTGTAAAGCAGGGCGCCATGCATTGCTGTGAATAGGGTTGGATAGTGGCATATTCAACCCCATAAGTCAAAAGCCGGCTAGCCAAAAAGACTAGCTAGCTAATGGGTCAGCCGTGTGATGTAAATGTTACAAAAATGTAACTTTTTCCTTGAGCCAAATCTTTTTTCGTGGTATTTTCACTCTGCGTCAAATTGTCGCAGTTAAAAGCATGCTATCTAGCAGGTCAAAAACGGTGTTTTCGACCAAACAAGATGGCCATTTAGTCTGCAAAAATTTCCAGGACTTTAAGCACTTTTATTAAGGGCCGTGTATGGCAGTAGCCGATTTGGGTCATAAAATCATTGCCAGACCGAACAATTCATTGACTGAGAAAGACAGCTTGAAATTGTTGGCGGCGTTGGCGGGCATAGCCTTAATTGTTGCCTTGGGGTTTTCGCATGCAGGCGCATGGTTGGTGTTGCCTTTTGCTGGATTGGAAATTATTGCTTTTGCTTATGCCTTTCACACGGTGTATGCGCATGCGGGTGATTTTGACAGCATTACCATAGAGCAAGATCGGGTTGTGGTAGAGAAAAAAAATGTCAAGGAAGTAACGACAACGGTTTTTCAGCGCTATTGGGCACAAGTGAATGTGCGCGACGTAGCGATGATAAAAGGCAGTAACGGCAAGTGTGGTCTGTTTATTAGTTCGCACGGCAATGAAGTGGAGTTCGGTAGGAATTTTATAAACGATGAGCAGCGTAGCCAATTGGCGCGGGACCTCAGACAAAAATTAAAAAATATCAATTAATTTAGTTTTGGAGTGAGTTTTATGCGAGGTTTTACAAAAGTTAGTTTAGCGCTATCGGCCATGCTGGCATCGATTTCTGCGCAAGCGGATTATGCCTGGAATTTCCCGGAGCCAGTTACGCCTATGGCCTTAGACACATTGCATGTGCACAACAAGTTCATGTTAATCACCATGGTGATTTTCTTTGTTGTATTGGCCATCATGATCTATTCAATTTTTGCCCACAGAAAAAGCAAAAACTTCAAAGCGGTTGCAGACAAAGCGCCGTCTACCGCCATGGAAATATTCTGGACTTTGGTGCCGTTTGCCATTTTGTTATTGATCGACTTCGTGATCATGGGTATACCGGCTTACCACAGCGTTATCATGATGGAAGACACCCGCGATAAAGCCACCATGGTGGTTAAAGTAACCGGTTCACAATGGCGTTGGCAATATGAGTACATGGACGGCGATGCTAAAGGCATTAAATTCGTCAGCAACTTGTCTACCCCTAAAGAGCAAACCGACAAAGGTTACCAAGGTAAGAAAGACGAACAGTACTTATTGGAAGTGGACAACCACTTGGTATTACCGGTAGGTGAAAAAGTACGTATTTTAATGACTGCTACCGATGTGATGCACAACTGGTGGGTGCCACAATTCGGTTCATCACGCTTAGCCGTGCCTGGTTTCCTACGTGAAACTTGGGTGCAAGTGGACAAAGCCGGTACTTACCGTGGCCAATGTAAAGAGTTGTGCGGTAAAGGCCACGGTTACATGCCAGTGGTGGTGGATGCCGTGCCTATGGAAGAGTACAAAGCATGGGTAGTGGCCAAGAAAGAAGAAATGGCTAAAGCGTCTGCTGGTGCCGATAAAGAATGGACTAAAGACGAGTTAGTGGCTGAAGGTAAAGGCGTGTACGAGAAAAACTGTGCTGTATGCCACCAAATTACTGGTGCCGGCTTGCCGCCTGCTTTCCCCGCTTTAACCGGCAGTAAAATTGCCACTGGCCCTATCTTCGGTGCCGACGGTAAATACTTAAAAGACGGCCATTTAGACCGCGTGTTAAACGGTATTCGCGTGATGCCAGGTTGGAAAGCCTTGCTAAACGACACCGAAATTGCAGCGGTGATTACCTATGAAAGAAATGCTTTAGGTAACAGCGTCGGCGATGTCTTGCAACCTGCGCAAGTTAAAGCGGCACGTCAATAACATCAGTATTTAATTGTTTATTTAGTTTGAGTAATCAGGAGAAGGTAATGAGTACAACAACGGTAGCGCATCACGACGATCACGCTGAACACCCGACCGGGATCATGCGTTGGTTAACCACCACCAACCACAAAGACATAGGCACGATGTATTTAACATTCTCGCTGATCATGTTCTTTGTCGGCGGTGCGATGATTTTAGGCATACGAGCTGAGTTATTTCAGCCTGGTCTGCAACTGGTCAACCCAGAGTTTTTCAATCAGTTGATCGGCGTGCACGCCTTGATCATGATTTTCGCGGCCTTGATGCCTGCCGCTACTGGCTTTGCCAACTGGATGATTCCATTGCAAATCGGTGCGCCTGATATGGCTTTACCGCGTTTGAATAACTGGGGCTTCTGGTTATTGCCACCTTCTGCGATCTTGTTAACCCTACCGTTCACGCTAGCCATGTTTGGTATCGGTGACGGTGCGCTAGCCACCGGTTGGACCTTCTACCCACCCTTGTCTGTGCAAGGTGGCATAGGTGTGGACTTTGCGATTTTTGCGGTGCATTTGTTGGGTGTGTCTTCTGTATTGGGTTCCATCAACATTATCGTTACTTTATTTAACATGCGCGCGCCTGGCATGACATTAATGAAAATGCCATTGTTCGCTTGGGGCTGGTTAATCACGGCCTTCTTGTTGGTAGCCACCATTCCTGTTTTGGCTGGTGCCGTGACCATGTTGTTAACAGACCGTCACTTCGGTACGCACTTCTTTGATGCAGCCGGTGGTGGTGACCCAGTGATGTTCCAACATTTATTCTGGTTCTTTGGTCACCCAGAGGTTTACATCTTGTTGTTACCGGTTTGGGGCTTCATTCCACAAATCTTAGAAACATTCTCACGTAAACCGATGTACGGTTACAAAGCGCAAGTGTATTCATTCTGGGCAATTGGTGCCTTGTCTGTGGTGGTTTGGGCTCACCATTTCTTCACTTCAGGTATGCCAGTGCCAGCCTTGTTGTACTTTATGTACAGCACCATGGCGATTTCATTGCCATTAGCCGTGATGTTCTTCTGCTGGATTAAAACCATGTGGAAAGGCTCCATGAGCTTTGAAACACCTATGTTGTTTACAGTGGGTTGGATTATCTTGTTTGGTATCGGTGGCTTAACCGGCTTAGTGTTAGCCGACGTGGCCGCGGATGCGCAATACCACAACAGTTACTTCGTGGTAGCGCACTTCCACTACACCTTATTCGCAGGCGGCATCATGGGTATCATGGCCGGTGTGTATTTCTGGTTACCAAAAATGACCGGTCATATGTACAACGAGAAGTTAGGTAAAGTGCATTTCTGGTTAACCGCCATTTCATTCAACCTAACCTTTATTCCTCAGTTCTTCCTAGGTTTGGCTGGTATGCCACGTCGTATTCCAGACTACGCATTGCAATTCGCTGAATTCAACATGATTTCATCGGTAGCAGCATTCGTGTTGGGCTTGTCACAATTGTTATTTGTATACAACATCGTGACATGCATCAAAGGCGGTAAAAAAGCCACTAATAAAGTTTGGGAAGGCGCGCAAGGTTTGGAGTGGACATTACCATCACCTCCTCCATACCACAGCTTCACTGAGCAACCGACCGTTAAGTAAGCCACACAACTCGGCTTTTAATTAAGCCGAGTTTTTAAATTGGAATAGTATGAATAAGCCGGTAGCCGATAAAAAATTAAGTAACAAGCGCATCGCCATGGTATTGGGCGGCCTAGCCTTAATTTGTTATGTTGTATCGATGTTTTTGATATGGCAAAAATAAACGACAGCGAAACGCTATCGCCAAAACAGCAACTGGATTTAAAAAATAAACGCTTGGTCCGCAAACTGTTGTGGATGCTATTAGGTTCTTTGTTGTTTGCCTTTGCCTTGGTGCCCATTTACGACGTGTTATGCGAAATGACCGGCTTGAATGGCAAAACCAAAAACTCTGCAGCAGTATTAGCAGAAGCCAAAGTAGACAACAGCCGTTGGGTGACGGTGCAATTTACCACCAATGTAATGCCGGGTTTAGGGTGGAATTTTTACCCTAAACAAAGCAGCATTAAAATGCACCCAGGCCAGATAGAAACGGTCGTTTTTGTAGCAAAAAATACCACGAATCAGGTGGTGGTTGGTCGGGCTATTCCTAGTATTACACCGGGTATAGCGGCAGCTAATCTAAAGAAAATAGAATGCTTTTGTTTCGTCAATCAGGCGCTTAAGCCAGGCGAAGAAAAAGAAATGCCATTGCGGTTTTTTGTCAGCCCGCAATTGCCAGTAGATGTATCAGACATGACTTTGTCTTATGCATTTTTCCCTTCGGTGGATGAGGGTAAATAAGTAGCGAGTTTGTTGGTAGTGGATGGTGAGGAAATAGCCTGATTTTGGCTATTTGAATTTAAAATATAAAAAAATGCACGGGAGTTATTGCATGGCAACACATTCAAACAATCAGTATTACGTACCGCACGGTAGCATCTACCCAGCGATCATATCCATGGGCTTGCTGTCCTTGGCCTCAGGTTTTATCTTCAGCGTGGCTACCGATAAAAACAAAGACTTGGCCTATTTGCAAGCGCCGGGTAAATGGATGATGATTTTAGGCTTCGCGCTAATTCTATTCATGGTATTCAAATGGATGGGTTCCGTCATCACTGAAAGCATCACCGGTCAATTCAAAAAATGGGAAGATAAATCATTCCGCATCGGCATGATCGTGTTCATTTGCTCGGAGATTGCTTTCTTTGCGGCATTCTTTGGCGCTTTATTCTACATGCGTGTGTTGTCCGTGCCAGAATTAGGCGGCTATGATGTAGACGTCACCCTCTATAAAGACTTCATCGGCTCATGGCCATCAACCGGCCCAGGTGGCTTAACCGTTAACGGTGAATACAAACCAGGTCCGTTGCACCCTATGGGCGCATGGGGCTTGCCGGCCATTAACACGGCCTTGTTGCTAACTTCCGGTGCCACCATTACTTGGGCGCATTGGGGTTTAATTAAAAATAACCGCAAACAATTGGTCGTGGGCATGGCCCTAACCGTGTTATTGGGTATTGCGTTCTTGGCATGCCAAGCAATGGAATACCATGAGGCTTACACAGAAATGGGCTTGACCCTAGCTTCTGGTGCCTACGGCGCGAGCTTCTTCATGTTAACTGGTTTCCATGGCTTCCACGTGATGCTAGGTACCATTATGTTGATCGTGATTATGTTGCGCTGCATGAAAGGTCACTTTAGCCCAGAGCACCACTTCGGTTTCGAGTGGTGCGGGCATTCGA
>SXLB01000050.1 GCA_005777825.1 Methylotenera sp.
CGGTCACAGGCCGCGATTTAGACGGCGTGATGTACGCCATGGACTTCCTGACCCCACAAAATCAAGTGGTAGCTGGTGACACGGTGCCCAATCAAGTGATGGCAACGAATAAACACGTGGTAGTGATAGGCGGCGGCGATACTGGCTCCGATTGCGTAGGCACATCCAACCGTCATGGCGCCGCCTCCATCACTCAGTTTGAGTTGATGCCTCAACCACCCGAGCAAGAAGACAAGCAGATGGTGTGGCCAAACTGGCCTTTAAAAATGCGCACTTCCAGTTCGCATGAAGAAGGCGCAAACAGGGATTGGTCTATCACCACTAAAGCCTTAATAGGCGAAAACGGTAAAGTGGTTGGTCTGACTGGCGCCAAAGTGCAATGGCAAGGCGGCAAAATGCAAGAGGTGCCGAACACAGAATTCACCATCAAAGCCGATTTGGTCTTATTGGCCATGGGGTTTGTTTCACCCATACAAAAATTACTCGATGCCTTTGCCGTAGAAAAAGACAGCCGCGGCAATGCCAAAGCCAGCACCGAAGGCCTAGACAGTTACAAAACCAGCCAAGCCAAAGTGTTTGCTGCTGGCGACGTTCGCCGTGGTCAATCTTTGGTGGTTTGGGCCATACGTGAAGGGCGTCAGGCTGCGCGTGCCGTCGATGAGTTCTTAATGGGCAGTTCTACGCTACCTAGATAATCTAAATCTTCACCACAGAGGCACAGAGACACAGAGTACCCATAGATAAAACGCAATAGTATTTGTATATTGCTTTGTCTCTTAGCGCCTGTGTCGCTGTGTTAAAAAATGAGTCCATTAAAAAACGATAATTTCTTGCGCGCCTTAATGCGCCAGCCCACCGATTACACACCAGTGTGGATGATGCGGCAAGCCGGTCGTTACTTACCTGAGTACCGTGAAAGTCGTAAAACCGCAGGCAGTTTTTTGCAGCTCTGTAAAAACCCCGGCTTTGCCACTGAAGTGACCATGCAACCCTTGGATCGCTACCCGCTATTGGATGCCGCCATTTTGTTTTCTGACATCTTGACCGTGCCCGATGCCATGGGATTGGGTTTGTATTTTGAAGAGGGCGAAGGCCCAAAATTCGAACGCACTTTGCGTGAAGAGGCGGACATAAAAAAACTGTTTGTGCCCGACATGGGCGATTTGCAATACGTCTTCGATGCCGTGGCGCAAATCCGCAAAACACTGGATGGCCGTCTGCCTTTGATAGGCTTTTCTGGCAGTCCCTGGACCTTGGCGACCTATATGGTGGAAGGCAAAGGCGGCACTGACTTCTTAAACATCAAAAAAATGGCGTATGCCAGACCGGATTTACTGCACCGCATTTTAGACATCACGGCGCAAACCGTGACGCAATATCTCAATGCCCAAATTCTTGCTGGCGCCCAAGCCGTCATGATTTTTGATTCATGGGGCGGCGCATTGGCACACGATGCTTATGTCGAATTTTCCCTAAATTACATGCAAAAAATCGTTGGTGGTTTAATTAAAAACAACGATGGCCGTCCGGTGCCCAGCATTGTGTTTACCAAGGGTGGCGCCTTATGGTTAGAAGCACAAGCCGAAATAGGCGCCGATGCATTGGGACTGGATTGGGCCGTCGACATCGGCCAGGCGCGTCAGCGTGTGGGTCATAAAGTGGCCTTGCAGGGTAATTTAGACCCGGCCATATTGTTATCTACCCCAGATGCCATAGCCAAGCAAGTGGCGAAGGTGTTGGCCAGCTATGGCAGTGGTCATGGCCATGTGTTTAATTTGGGGCACGGCATCACGCAGTGGACGCCACCGGAAAATGCCGCTGCCATGTTAGAGGTGGTTCGTTTACACAGTCAGCCCTATCACCAATAATAAAAAATCCCGCTAGGCGGGATTTTTTATTGGACAAGGTTTTCTAGAAATTAGGCAAGCAATTGATACACGGACCAGGCTATATTCACGATAGCCAAAGCAATTAAGGTTTGAAAGGTGAATTTCATGCCCAGCACCCTTTTTGAAAAATTTGGCGGGGCTTGATTCATGCCCACTGCATGAAATACGCGACCAATAATTAGGGTCAGGCCGGGGGTAAGCACCAGCCACCAAGGCGCGCCATTTAATTCCAAGCAAGCGATCAAAATCAGACCAATTGGCACGTATTCAGTAAAATTTGCATGGGCGCGTATGGCTCTTTCTAGTGCATCGTTACCACCGCTACCCAGGCTAACTTTATTTTCTCTTCTTAAATTAATCACGGCAAAAGATAGCTTAATCAAAATTAAGCTAAGCAATGCGGCAACGATGGCGGTGATTAATAGCATGCTTTATTTCAAGCTCATGCGGCTCATGGTGTCATCTTTGTCGATGAATTTATGTTTGAGCGCACCAAGTAAATGTATGCCTATCAACACTAATAAAACGATACCAACAAACTCATGCGTGCATTCAAAAAAATCGCGCACCGGTTTGTTGTCTAGGCCGGCAATCACGTCTATGCCAAACCATTTCACACCGTATTTGCTGTTTATTGCCATGATTAAACCGGTCACTGGCACCGATAACATGAGCAAATACAGGGAGTGGTGAGTGGCCGTGGCGACTTTTTTCTCTATGGCTTTGTAGGAACTTAAGGCCGCTGGTGGCGTGTGGGTGATGCGCCATAAAACACGCAAAACGATTAAGGCTAAAACCGTTAGACCTAGGGATTTATGTAGGTTGAAATAAAAGGTTCTAGGGCTGGCTTCTTCTGCCAATTGCCATGTGTAAACGCCCAAATCAAATAAATCATAAGCCATCTGCTTGGGGGCCTCTTTAGGCAACTCTGCCATGAACCAGCCTAAGCCAAACATCAAGGCGATAAAAATAGCGATGAGCCAATGCAGGATGATGGCGGTTTTAGTGTAACGGCTTGGAGTTTGTTTCATGCGGGTATTCCTGTATATTGATTTGAATGACGAATAAATTTAATGAAACCTAATTAATACATGATAGCCCATTATTCTATAAATAACCTTAAATGCAGGAATAAACCATGCGTATTTTAATGATTATCCTTAGTGGCTTAGTTTGGCTGATGCCAGCACACGCGGCATCCAGTGAGGATTTCGTTATTGAATCGCTAG
This sequence comes from Methylotenera sp., assembly GCA_005777825.1. Classification (GTDB taxonomy): domain Bacteria; phylum Pseudomonadota; class Gammaproteobacteria; order Burkholderiales; family Methylophilaceae; genus Methylotenera. Next base: position 3,119 of record SXLB01000050.1, read on the forward strand.
GGCAGGGTATATATGTGCATCACGGCGCGCATTTAGACATAGACGACGGCTACCATGGCGATATTTGCAACATTAGTTTTGTTGTCGGAAGCAAAGGGGTGGCGGTCATCGATACCGGCGGTAGCCTTAAAGTAGGGCAGCAACTGCGTCAGGCCATCGCTAAGGTTACATCCTTGCCTGTTCTATACGTGATTAACACCCACGTGCACCCTGACCACACCTACGGCAACGCCGCATTCTTGGCCAGTCAGTTGAATGAAGTCGAGCCGGAATTCATTGGGCATGAGAAATTGGCCACGACCATGGAATTGCGCCAAGAACAATACGCTAAATTAAATGCCAGGTTGTTGGGTGAAGATGCCTTGGGCACTATATTGGTCAAGCCTAGCATCGCGGTTAAAAGCAGTTTAACGTTGGATTTGGGTGACAGATCGCTGGTGCTAACGGCGCATCCGGTTGCACACACCCATACCGATTTAACGGTTATGGACAGCAAAACGCAAACATTGTTTAGCGGTGATTTGTTGTTTATAGAGCGCACGCCGGTGGTTGAGGGTGACGTGAAAGGCTTGATAAGCGAACTGGATAAACTAAAACTCAGTGGCGCTTTGCAAGTGGTACCCGGCCATGGCCCAGTGAGCCAAGATGCGGTCTTGGTTATGAATAAAGCGCAAAGCTATTTGCAGATTTTATTAAACGACATACGCGTCAGCATTAAAAACGGCCTCAGCATGGAAGCTACCATGAACACGGCAGCAGCAACTGAAAAAGACAAATGGCTGTTATTTGATGTGGCCAATAGGCGCAATGTGAATACGCTCTACCCGGCTTTAGAGTGGGAGTGAAAAAAAGCCGCATTTAGCGGCCTTTTTTCTGTTCTATTTCGCGACTTGTTTTTCGCGCATTTCATCCAGCGTTTTGCAATCGATGCAAAGCGTAGCAGTTGGTCTGGCTTCCAAGCGTTTTAGGCCAATTTCTATGCCACAGCCTTCGCAATAGCCGTAGTCACCGCTGTCGATGTTGCGTAAGGTTTCATCAATTTTCTTGATTAATTTACGCTCGCGATCACGGTTGCGCAACTCCAAGGTCATATCGGATTCTTGGCTAGCACGGTCATTAGGATCAGCAAACATCGTGACTTCATCTTGCATGGTGTGCACGGTACGGTTTAAGTCGTTGCTTAATTCCAGTTTCCATTCGTTCAAAATCTTACGGAAGTGGTTGAGCTGATTTTTGTTCATGTATTGCTCATCGGCCTTAGGCTGATAAGGGGTAAATTGTTTATTAGTAACGGCTGCCATGAGTGGATTCCAAATACTTAAAAATTCTAAAAACGTAATTAAACGTGCGCTTACAAAATTAGCGCGTGAGTGTACACCGAATAAAGCATTCATGCAAAACTAGTCTAATGGCTTGAATGCTTTGAAAAATTTGATTAAGCGGCTTCGCTAAGCTCCAAGGCCAACAAGGTGTTTTCCATTAAGGTGGCGACCGTCATTGGGCCCACGCCACCGGGTACTGGCGTAATGTAAGCGGCGCGTTCTTTCGCGGCATTAAAATCCACATCTCCGGCTATACTGCCATCCGCTAATCGGTTAATGCCGATGTCGATCACGATCGCCCCAGGCTTAATCCACTCGCCTTTTATCAAGCCCGGTTTGCCTGCGGCGGCAACCACTAAATCGGCTTGCATGATGGCCTTGGCTAAATCTTTGGTGTGGCGATGGCAACTGGTGACGGTGCAACCGGCCAGCAACAATTCCAATGCCATAGGGCGGCCTACGTGATTGGACACGCCCACCACGACCGCATCCAAGCCCATCAAGGGAATGTTAGCCGCTTGCAATAGCTTGATTACCCCAAACGGCGTGCAAGAGCGTAAGGTTGGTTGACGCACCGCCAAGCGACCTATGTTGTAAGGATGAAAGCCATCCACGTCTTTGTCTGGGCTAATTTGCTCTATGATGTGTTCGTCTTTAATGTGAGCCGGCAAGGGCGACTGCACCAGAATGCCGTCCACAGTTTCATCTTCGTTTAATTGTTTAATCAGTGTTAGTAATTCCGCTTCGCTGGTGCTACTAGGCAAATCGTAGGCCAGCGATTTGATGCCAACTTTTTCGCACGCTAAGCGTTTGTTGCGCACGTAGATGGCCGAAGCAGGATCACCGCCTATCAGCACAACGGCTAGACTGGGCGCGCGCTTATTGGCTTTGAGCCTTGCATCAATGCGTAACTTGATGGAATCGAGTAAGGTGGCGGCAATGGCTTTGCCATCAATTATTTGCGCTGTCATTGGATAGGGCTGCTTAATAGGAAA
>SXLB01000051.1 GCA_005777825.1 Methylotenera sp.
CTTCATCCACCGTTGGGCAGTGCCTTTTTAAGGCCGCGTAGACCGATTCCGCACTTAAATCCACCAAGGTGTGCGCCACGTCTTGCGCTGGCATGGCGGGGTTGAATGAGGCCACGGCTTGCAGATTTTCTTCTAACCAAGTCAGGTTAAAAAGATCGCGGCCGGTGCTCTTGGGGGGTGGCAGCGCGAAAAAATCCTCTTGCAATAAGCGCGCCAACAGGCTGGGTATGGTCTGCCCAGAGCTGGCCCAGGCGCCATTCGCGTCGTAATCTTGCCCAAGCTGCTGCTTGATCCAAGCATCCAATAGCATATTGCCTGGCCCGGAGTCGAAACCCACCACCTTATCTTGCTTGGCCCCCAGTGAATTTTCTGTGCGGCCAAGGTAAGTAATGTTGGCGATGCCGCCTAAATTGATGATGGCTCGATTGAGGTCTTGGTCAGCAAACACGGCTTGGTGAAAGGCTGGCACCAAAGGGGCACCTTGTCCGCCGGCTGCCACGTCGCGGCTTCTAAAATCCGACACCACGGTAATTTGGCACAGTTCCGTTAATAAAGCGGCGTTGCCTATTTGCATGGTGTAGCCTATGCCATCGCTAAAACCCGGCCTATGGCGTATGGTTTGGCCATGGCAACCCACAGCCATGATGTCGCTGGGTTTTAGCTGGGCTTTGCTTAACAATTCTTGAATGGCCAGCGCATACAATTTGGCCAGCGCGTTGCTAATCAGCGCCGTCTCTTCGAGTTCGTTGGCGGTGGGGTGCTGCAGGGCTAAAACAGCGCTGCGCAGTGGCGCTGGGTAGGCTAAAAAATGCGTCAGCAGTGGCTGCGGTTTTTCATCTTCAAAGCCGACCAATGCAACGTCGACACCGTCTAGGCTGGTGCCAGACATGAGTCCTATGAAAAGTTTGCGCGTCATGTGTTTTAGGTGATGCGTTCGACTGGAAGTTAATCTAATGAGGCAATACGACCTCAATTTGCGTTAAAATAGCGGCTTCTTAAGCACTGGGCGGTCAGCCTGATTGCTTAATACAGTGCGCTATTGGATGGTAACAGAAAACGCAATTAGAACAACTAAATGCACCCTAAGCAGGCCTGTTTTCCTTCCTTATTAAGGATAAGAATACGTGAATACCGACATCAAACAACAATTGGCCATCATCAAGCGTGGTGCAGACGAGCTGCTGATAGAAGCGGAATTGTTAGAAAAGTTAAAAAAAGGTCAGCCCTTAAGAATTAAGGCTGGCTTTGATCCAACCGCGCCGGATCTGCACCTAGGTCACACCGTGCTCATTAATAAATTACGCCAATTCCAAGATTTAGGGCATCAAGTGTTATTTCTAATTGGTGACTTTACCGGCATGATAGGCGACACGACTGGCAAGAGCGCAACGCGTCCTCCCTTAACCGCCGAGCAAGTTGCAGAAAATGCCAAGTCTTATACCGCACAAGTGTTTAAAATCCTCAAGCCGGAACAAACTGAGGTGGTGTTCAACTCCAAATGGTTGAGCGAGTTGGGCGCGGCTGGCATGCTCAAATTAGCCGCCAGCCATACCGTGGCGCGCATGTTGGAACGCGATGATTTCTCCAAGCGCTACAAATCCAATCAGCCGATTGCGATACACGAATTCTTGTACCCCTTGTTACAAGGTTACGATTCGGTGGCCTTAAAAGCCGATGTCGAATTGGGCGGCACCGATCAAAAATTCAACCTATTGATGGGTCGTGAATTGCAAAAACAAGCCGGCATGGCCCAGCAATGTGTGTTGACCATGCCGTTGCTAGAAGGCTTGGATGGCGTGAATAAGATGTCTAAATCTCTAGGTAACTACATAGGCATAGCCGAAGCGCCGGAAGTGATATTCGCCAAAATCATGTCCATTTCAGACGAGTTGATGTGGCGTTACATTGAGTTGCTGTCTTTTGCATCATTGGAAGCCATCGCCAAATGGAAGGCGGACGTGGCAGCCGGTCAAAATCCGCGTGACATTAAAGTGCAGTTTGCTCAAGAAATAGTCGCCCGTTTTCATAGTGTCACCGATGCAGAAAAAGCCCTGACGGATTTTCAAACCAGGGCTAAAGGCGGCATCCCCGATGACGTGCCCGAAGTCAGCTTGACTATAGAAGGCGACAGCATAGGCATAGCCCAGCTACTTAAAATGGCCGGCCTAGTAGAAAGCACCTCGGAAGCCTATCGCGCCATGGAGCAGGGCGGCGTCAAAATCGACAGTGAAAAAGTCAGCGACAGGCAGTTGCAATTAGCTAAAGGCCAGAGCGTAGTCGCTCAAGTGGGCAAGCGTAAATTCGCAAATGTAACAATTTTGTAACTCTGCCGTTTAAGGCTTGACCAAACGCTAGGCTAATGTAGAATGCGCGGCTTCGTTCAAAAAGAGCGAAGCGGTGGCAAAAAAGCCGCTGGCATTAAATCAATAATAAATACGATATCCATTGAATTTATCATTGACGGGTCTTAAAAGGTCTGTATAATGCGCACCTCGTTAACGCAAAGCGTTAGCGAATGACTGCAAGAAACGCTGTTTTTTCGGTCCTTAGTTCTTTAACAATTTAACAACTGATAAGTGTGGGTGCTTGTGGTTGAGGCAAGTTGGCATAGACGCCATTACCTTGTTGCTGATGGATTTATCCGTTTGCAATTTAACGTAATGGTTTGGTTTATGTTGACCTCAGAAAACAAGTGCTTACACTTAAATTTATGACAAATATGTATAGTTCCTTAGTAATAAGGGGCACACAGACCTTGAAATGAATTTGAGTCACTTACCTTGAATAAAGGTAAGTAAAGCAAAAGCGAAATACCACCTCGAAAGAGGAAAAAGTAATAGTCATACATTAAACTGAAGAGTTTGATCATGGC
>SXLB01000052.1 GCA_005777825.1 Methylotenera sp.
GAACAGTTTTTATGCCCAGTTTTGGCCTAGGCGTAACCGTGGATTGTTAAATCATTTACTCAAGGTAAGGAAGCCAATTGAATCAAGTAGCAAACGTTGAAATCACCGAGTCGGCCACCCCGACTTTAAGCGCATTGCCTTTGCGTTTAGCCGATTTCGACTCGTTGGCCAGCGCCTTGGATTATGCCGCACAAGGCGAATCCGGCACTAATTTCTACGCCGGCAGCGGCAAACTGGCTACCGTCTTACCTTACCGCAAACTGCGCGAACAAGCGCAAACCCTAGCCAAACGTTTATTGTCTTTCCCACTAGAACGCGGCGCACGCGTCGCCATCGTGGCCGAAACCAATCCGGACTTCTTGCGTTTCTTTTTTGCCTGTCAATACGCCGGCTTAGTCCCTGTAGCGCTGCCAGCGGTGATACATGTGGGCGGCCATAAGGCCTACGTTAACCAATTAAACGGCTTGCTCAAAGGCTGCCGCGCATCATTGGCTGTTTCTTCCAGTCAACTGCTGCCGTTTTTAACGGAAGCAGCCGAAGGCTTAGGCTTGCAATTTGTCAACGCGGCCTCCGCCTTTGATGAATTGCCACTCAAAGACATCACCCTTCAGCCAAGCGGCCCAAACGAAACGGCGTATTTGCAATACACCTCAGGCAGCACGGGTTTCCCGCGCGGCGTGATCATTACCCAAGAATCGGTAATGGCTAATCTGTTAGCCTCAGGCCATGGTTTGGATGTGCGTCCTGAAGACAGACTGGTATCTTGGTTGCCTTTCTATCACGACATGGGCTTGGTAGGCTGCTTGTTAGCCCCCATGGCTACGCAGCGCTCTATCGATTATTTAGACACCCGCGACTTTGCCATGCGCCCAAGACGCTGGTTAGAACTGTTAAGCAGTTCACGCGGCACCATTTCATTTAGCCCGCCGTTTGGTTACGCCTTGTGCGTGCGCAGACTTCGTCCAGAAGACATTACCCAGTATGACTTAAGCGCCTGGCGTGTGGCTGGCATAGGCGCCGAGCCCATACACGTGGAATTAACCGATCGTTTTTGTGAGTTGCTAGCTCCAGCCGGCTTTAATCCAAAATCGTTCGTGCCTAGCTACGGTATGGCGGAAACCTCCCTGGCACTTAGCTTTGCGCCATTGGGCACCGGTGTGGTGGTCGATTGGCTAGATGGCGATGACTTAGCCGACAACTTAGTGGCGACCAAGGTCAGTCCGAATACCGGTAGCAGCTTTGTTCGTTGCGGCCCCATATTACCTAAACACGAAGTACTGATCCTCGATGAGCAGGGCAAGCCCCTACCAGAAATGCAAATTGGCCGCATCAACGTGCGCGGCCCCAGCATTATGTCGGGCTACTTTGAATTGCCTGAACAAACCCAGTTGGTGCTGTCTGCTGATGGCTGGTTAGATACCGGTGATCTTGGCTACTTGGTTGACGGTCAAATTGTGGTGACCGGTCGCCATAAAGACATGCTGATTATTAACGGTCGAAATATTTGGCCACAAGACATCGAAGCCATTGCCACGCGCCAACCAGAACTGCGTTCGGTGGACGCCTCTGCCGTATCCGTGCCGGGGCCAGACCAAGAAGAAATCGCGGTGCTTATCGTGCAATGCAACATTACCGATAGCGAAGAGCAGCAATTGCTCACCCAGCGCTTGCATAGAGAAATACACGAAGAATTGGGCGTTAATTGCGTGATTGAACTGGTGCCCCGCCATACCTTGCCGCGCACTTCGTCCGGTAAATTATCCCGTTCTGGCGCACGGAAAGATTACATACTGCGTCAAAAAGCCCTAGCGGAAAACGCAGCCAAGTAAGCCCATTCCTTCTAGCTTGCCTAACCCTAGCCTATGGCTGCCTCCCCAAAAAAGAACAAGACTGTTGCCTTAACCGGCGCGACCGGCTTCATAGGTACAGCGCTGATTAAGCAATTGCAGCAAGCCGGCTGGCAGGTCAAGGCTTTATACAGACCTAAACCAGGCCGGTCGCCTATCAGCAGTCACAACCTGTCCTGGATAGCCGGCGAATTAAACAACAAACTCTCTTTAAATAACTTGATAGCAGGAGCCGATGCGGTCATCCACTGCGCGGGGGCCGTGCGTGGTGTAACGCAAGCCGATTTTGACTTAATCAATGAAAGCGGGGCGCGCCACGTTGCAGAAGTGGCCGCCGCACAAAATAAGCCGCCACGTTTACTGCTCATTTCGTCCTTGGCGGCGCGTATGCCAGAATTGTCGCATTATGCCGGCAGCAAAATGCGAGGCGAATTAGCCATTAAAAGCAGTCCCTTACGCTGGACCATCTTTCGTCCGCCCGCAGTCTACGGGCCGGGGGACCGAGAATTGCTGCCGCTTTTTCAAAGCATGGCAAAAGGCCTTGCCCCTTTACCGGCAGGAGCGAATGGGCGCTTTTCCATCATCCACGTGGATGATTTAGCGGCGGCCATGGTGCATTGTTTAGAGCAAAATGCCGGAGACGGCAAAACATTTGAACTGGACGACGGCCACCCGGGTGGTTACGATTGGCCTAGCGTCATTCAAATTGCTCAAGCAGTGTTACGCAATGGCGGCAAAATTAGACGTTTGCCCATTCCAATTGGCCTGCTCAAACTGGTGGCTTGGACAAATTTTTATGCCGCCCAATTATTGCGTTATGCGCCTATGTTAACCCCGGGCAAAATACGCGAGATTACGCACAGCGATTGGTTGTGCGATAATAACGACATTACTCGAATTACTGGTTGGCGGCCCACTTGTGAATTAGCACAAGGTTTGGCTGGCCTATTTGATAAGCACCACTAGCCTAGATAGGAAATTTTATGACTGAATACGATCGCATCCTTGCCGACTTGATCAAAGGCTTAGCGCCTTTCACCAATGGTAAAACAGTGACTGAGAGCACCGAATTAGTTGGTGACCTAGATTTGGATTCATTGAAAATCATGGAGCTATTGCTGTTTGTCGAAGACAGTTTTGACATCTCCATCCCAGTGAGCATCTTACCGGATGTAAAAACCGTAGGGGACCTGGCTAAACAAGTTGAAAAAATCGTAGGTAACGCATAATGGGATTGTTTACAAAATTTGACGGCTTGGCCGCAGGCCGTGC
>SXLB01000053.1 GCA_005777825.1 Methylotenera sp.
GGTTCTGACTTTGTGGAGATGTTTGTCGGTGTGGGTGCCTCACGCGTGCGTGATATGTTCGAGACAGCCAAGAAGAATTCGCCTTGCATCATCTTTATTGATGAGATCGATGCGGTTGGACGCAGCCGTGGATCAGGTACCGGCGGCGGTAACGACGAACGCGAGCAAACATTAAACCAATTGTTGGTGGAAATGGATGGCTTTGAAGGCAACTCCGGCGTGATCGTGATTGCTGCCACCAACCGTGCTGACGTGTTGGATAAAGCCTTGTTAAGGCCAGGCCGATTTGATAGGCAAGTCATGGTGTCCTTGCCGGACATCAAAGGCCGTGAGCAAATTTTAATGGTGCACATGCGTAAAGTGCCGATTGATGTGGACGTGAAAGCCGACATATTGGCGCGTGGCACTCCCGGTTTCTCCGGTGCGGATTTAGCCAATCTGGTCAATGAAGCGGCCTTGTTTGCCGCACGCCGCAATAAACGCACGGTGGACATGCAAGATTTTGAAGACGCTAAAGACAAAATTTTCATGGGCCCTGAGCGTAAATCCATGATCATGCGTGAAGAAGAGCGCCGCAATACCGCCTACCATGAGTCTGGCCATGCGGTGGTGGCCAAGTTGTTGCCTAAGGCTGATCCTGTGCATAAGGTCACCATCATGCCTCGCGGCTGGGCCTTGGGTTTGACTTGGCAGTTGCCGGAATTCGATCGCATCAGCAATTACAAAGACAAAATGCTAGAAGAAATCTCCATCTTATTTGGCGGCCGCATCGCTGAAGAAATCTTTATGCATCAAATGTCGACCGGTGCCTCCAATGACTTTGAACGCGCCACCAAGTTAGCCCGTGACATGGTCACCCGCTACGGCATGTCGGATGCGCTGGGCACCATGGTCTATGCTGGCAGTGAACAGGATTCGTTTTTTGGCAGCATGAGCTCCAAAACGGTGTCCGAGGCCACGCAGCAAAAAGTCGATGCGGAAATACGTCGCATATTGGACGAGCAATACGGCTTGGCGCGTAAGTTGTTGGAAGACAACCGCGATAAAGTCGAAGCCATGACCGCGGCATTGATGGAGTACGAAACCATCGATGCCGATCAAATCAATGACATCATGGCCGGCATTGCCGTGCGTCCGCCTAAGCCTACGCAAAGTAAGGCTAAGCCGCCTAAAGGTAGTGGACCAGATGAATTGGCTACTAGCCCAGCAGCACACCCTACGGCTAAGACCTAAGGGTAGTAGCTTAAGGCTAAGTAAAAAGGGCTAGGCAACTAGCCCTTTTTTTATGCGCGTCTTTTTTAAGTATAATTGCGCTTATGAATTTTCAATGTGGTCAGTACCTACTGCAACTCGATCGCCCCTACATCATGGGCATAGTCAACGTCACGCCAGACTCGTTTTCCGATGGTGGTCGCTATACCAGCGTTGATTTAGCGGTAGAACACGCATTAAAGCTGGTCGAAGACGGCGCTGACATCTTAGACATAGGTGGCGAATCCACTCGCCCTGGTGCCGAACCGGTGAGTTTGGAAGATGAGCTGAATCGGGTCATTCCGGTCATACGTGCCTTGGCCAAACAGATTAAGCTGCCCATCTCCATCGATACCTACAAACCCGAAGTGATGCGATTGGCGATAGAAGCCGGTGCCGACATGGTGAACGACGTGCAGGCCCTACGCATGCCAGGCGCGCTGGATGTGGTGGCTAACAGCCAAGCCGGCGTGTGTTTAATGCACATGCAGGGCGACCCCAAAACCATGCAGCTGGAGCCGCATTACCAAGACGTGGTGGCTGAGGTGCGGGCGTTTTTAAACGAACGCAAGCAGGCTTTGCTGGCCAGTGGCATTGCCGCTAATCGTATAGTGCTCGACCCCGGCTTTGGCTTTGGCAAAAGCCGGGCGCACAACATCGCCTTACTTAAAAATTTACAAGATTTGTCTGATTTGGATTCGCCTTTGCTGGTGGGCTTGTCGCGTAAATCCATCCTGGCGGCGATTGCCGGTGACGACCAACAACGCTTACCGGCTAGCCTCGCGGCCGCCGTGATTTCCGCCATGAAAGGCGCTAAAATACTGCGTGTACACGATGTAAAAGGCACGCTGCAAGCCTGCAAAGTGCTGGCCGCCGTGCAATAACGGGAACGATAAAACATGACAAAAAAATACTTTGGTACCGATGGCATACGCGGTAGGGTGGGCGAGTCGCCGATTACCCCGGATTTTGTTATGCGCTTAGGCTACGCGGCCGGTAAGGTCTTGACCCAAGTTAGCAGTAATTTAGCTAAAGGCGCCCATCCGGCGGTCTTGATCGGTAAAGACACGCGCATCTCCGGTTACATGTTGGAAGCCGCCTTAGAGGCCGGCTTGTCGGCCGCCGGCGTGGACGTATTGTTGACTGGCCCCATGCCCACTCCGGCGGTGGCCTACCTAACCCGTGCACTGCGCGCGCAAGCTGGCATCGTCATCTCTGCCTCACACAACCCCTATTACGACAACGGCATTAAATTCTTCTCCAGCGCCGGTGCTAAATTAGGCGATGCCATCGAGCACGCCATAGAGGCGGAATTGGCCCAGTCCATGCAGGTTATGGAATCGGCCCAATTGGGTAAAGCCAAGCGCATAGACGACGCGGCCGGTCGCTACGTGGAATTTTGCAAAAGCACCTTCCCATCCAGCATGGATCTGCGTGGTTTAAAAATTGTCTTGGATTGCGCGCACGGCGCCACCTATCACGTCGCCCCTAATGTGTTTCACGAATTGGGCGCAGAAGTCATCGCCATAGGCAACAAGCCCGATGGCTTAAACATCAACGAGCAAGTCGGCTCTACCCACCCGCAAGCCCTGCAAAAAGCCGTGTTAGCGGGAAAAGCCGATTTAGGCATAGCCTTTGACGGCGATGGCGATCGGGTGATGATGGTGGATAGCCTAGGCCGCTTGTTAGACGGCGATCAATTGCTCTATATTATTGCCAGTGGTCTGCATAAAAATGGCCAATTGCAAGGCGGCGTAGTTGGTACCTTGATGACCAATTTAGCCTTAGAGCACGCCCTAGAAAAGTTATCCATTCCGTTTGCGCGTGCCAAGGTGGGCGACCGTTATGTATTGGAATTGCTCAACGAAAAAGGCTGGTTGTTAGGCGGCGAAAATTCTGGCCACATTTTAACCCTGGATAAACACAGCAGCGGCGATGCCATCATTGCCGCCCTGCAAGTTTTGCATGCACTGATCCTCAGTGGCCAGACGCTAAGCGACCTGGGCGCCAAGTTAAGCTTGTACCCGCAAGTGTTGATTAACGTTAGCACTGCCAATAAAATCAACTTGGACGAGCACGCGCCCATCCAAGCGGCCGTCAAATCAGCGGAACAGGCCTTAGCCGGCAGCGGTCGCGTGTTGTTACGGGCTTCCGGTACCGAAGCCAAGATACGGGTCATGGTAGAAGGGCAAGACGCGGGCTTGGTGCAAAAGCTGGCAGAAGCCATCGCCGCTGCGGTCAAGTTGGCTGCAGCTTAAATCTAACAGACTTTTTCCTGCCTAGCCTAAACCGCTTAGCTAGCGGGCAATGGGCGTCATAAATCCTTCATATATTTTTCATCTTTCGTTCACACGACAATGACATCCTCGCTGTTATGCCTAATTCAATAGCCATAACAAACGAGGTGTGCCATGCCGTATAAAATGCGCAGCTATCTCAATAGCATGCACCGCTTGGACAGCAACCTGTGCATCGCCGTTAACCAAACCAGTCAGATTCGCTTAATACGCGATCTGTTTAGATTGGTGAGTCGCTTAGGCGATGGCCTATTTTGGTATGCTCTCATGCTGTTGATCTTGCTGTTTGAAGGCCGGGATGGCTTACTGCCTGTGTTGCACACGGCCTTAGCCGGTTTATCCGGTACCTTGTTGTACAAGTGGCTAAAAGGCAAAACACTGCGCCCGCGTCCTTTTGAAGTGCACCAAGACATCTTCATGACCGGCAAACCGCTGGATAAATTTAGCTTTCCATCTGGCCACACCCTGCATGCCGTGGTATTTGGTTTGGTGGCGATTAATTATTACCCAGCCCTGTCCTTCATCATCATGCCGTTTGTCAGCATGGTGGCCTTATCGCGCGTGGTATTGGGCTTGCATTACCCCAGTGACGTCATAGCTGGCGCCCTCATAGGCAGCTTGATCGCCGCCTTGTCTTTTCTGCTGGTTTAATTTTCCCCCTAGATTGCCCTGTTGCGAGCTAAGGCTGCCCGGTTTGCATGCTTCAGCTATTGGCTGGAAAGTAGCGCACCGGTAGCGGGTGCATGATGTGCAAGTGGCTTAAGCATTCCTCACGCCAATCATCGAGTTGTTGCACGCTTAAGTTTTTCAATTCCGGTTCCAGCAAGGGACGGTCGCCATTAAACACCAAGCCTATGTCTTGCACCACCACTTGGGTTTTGGCGATGTAATAAACAAAGTGCTTAAATACTTTTTTATCTAACACATTAACTGTACGGTAAATTAAATACGGTAAACGTATGCCACGTAACACACTATCCCAAAATGCCAAGCGTTTTAACGCGACGGAGGTGACCGTTACACTGCATCTAAATTGGCCAGCCATGA
>SXLB01000054.1 GCA_005777825.1 Methylotenera sp.
ACGTGGCCAACGATCAGCGCAAGGTCATCTACGAGCAACGCAACGAATTGCTGGAAGCAGCGGACGTGGGCGAAACCATATTGGCTATGCGTGAAGACGTGTTGGTTAGCATGATGGCCACGCACATTCCCCCTGATAGCGTGGAAGAACTATGGGATGTGCCGAGCTTGGAGCGTGAATTAAAAGCAGAAACCGGCTTGAGCATTCCCTTACAACAAATGCTGGAAGACAACCCCGATTTGCATGAAGAAACCTTGCGTGAACGCATACTGGAGGCGGCTAACAGTGCGTATGCCGCCAAAGAAAACTTGGCCAGTGCCGACATCATGCGACAATTTGAGCGTTCCGTGATGTTGCAAAGCTTGGACAACCATTGGCGTGAGCATTTGGCGGCGTTGGATCATTTGCGCCAAGGCATACACTTGCGTTCTTATGCGCAAAAAAACCCTAAGCAAGAATACAAACGCGAAGCCTTTGAGTTGTTTGAAGGCTTGCTCAATGCGGTGAAAAGCGAAGTCACCAAAGTGACCATGTTGGTGCAGGTTAAGAACGAAGCCGACGTGGAAGCGGTGGAAAAACCAATGGAAGTGGAAAACCTGCAATACCAACACGCAGACTACGACGAGGCGCTAGCTAACCCAGCGGATGACGCGCCTATAGGCGAGCAACCGCAAGTGCGCGCAGGCATTAAAGTGGGCCGTAATGACCCATGCCCATGCGGCTCAGGCAAAAAATTCAAACAATGTCACGGCGTATTGAATTAAGTTAACAGGGCATAGCATGACTGATACCTTCGCCAATAACCCACCCGCATCGCCTTGCATAGGCGTGTGTGCCATCGATGAGTCCAACGGATTTTGCCTAGGCTGCTACCGCAGTCTGGATGAAATCAAAGGCTGGTGGGACATGACGGCGGCGCAACAAGCCGCTTTAGTTAATGAGTTGGCGGATAGACAAACGCAATTAGCCAGTTTCGATGATTAAGCTGTGAGCAAGCAGCGCGTGAGCAACACTCAGCAAACAAAAAGCCGGCCTACTAGCCGGCTTTTTTAGTTTAGTAAAATAGCTTAAGCCTGTACCTTTTGTTGCAGCAATTGCAGGTAATGCACGCCGTCTGGTCCGGTTTTGTCGCGTTGCGCTTGCCACAAAGTTTCTGCCAGGCAATCCATCACATCGTGGTAAGCCAAGTGCGCGTCAGCGTGTTTTTTTCGCAATGCACTGTGCATGGCCTTGATGCCGGCTGGCTGATCTATGCTAATTTGCTCTATCACCGATAGATGCAAACTGATGTGTAAAAATGGATTGGTCACGCCCATTTCTGGAAAATAGGCTTGCTGCAAATACTGCTCGGGCGCGTTAAAAATCGCCTGGTATTCTGGGTGCATTTGCAAGACTTCCACGGCAATTTTTTCTAGGTCGGTGAGCACGGCGGCTTGCTTAAATTTGGCCCAAGCATCAAATAAAAATTGCCTGGCTTGGTCGCGACTGGGGTTATATAAACTCATTTTGCTAGCGGTATTCTTTGGCGTTAAATTCACATAAATCGGCGATGCAGCATTGCGCGCATTTGGGCTTACGCGCCACGCAGGTGTAGCGGCCGTGTAAGATGAGCAAATGGTGGGCATCCTGCAGGTAAGCGGCGGGGATGGTTTTAAGGTATTTCTTCTCTACTTCCAACACGGTCTTACCGGTCGCCAGTTTAATGCGATTGCCCAAGCGAAATAAATGCGTGTCGACGGCAATGGTGGGCATGCCAAATGCGCTATTCAATATCACGTTGGCGGTTTTGCGGCCGACGCCAGGTAGGCGTTCTAAGGCTGCTCTGGTATTAGGCACTTGCGATTGGTGCTCGTTGATTAAAATTTGGCAGGTGGCCAAGATATGCTTGGCTTTGGCGTGGTACAAGCCTATGCGGTTGACGTAAGATTCCAAGCCGTCTAGGCCTAAGGCCAATATACTGGCCGGCGTGTTGGCCACGGCAAACAGCTTTTCTGTGACGCTATTGACGCCCTTATCGGTGGCTTGCGCCGACAGTATGACCGCGATTAATAATTCAAAGGTGCTGCTGTGTTTGAGCTCGGTGGACGGGTTGGGTATGGCCGCACTTAAGCGCCTAAATATTTCATGGCGTTTTTCGGCATTCATGATTAGGGCAAGACCGGTGTTGAGCGCTAGGCTTAATGTTTCATGGCTGGGGTTGCAGCAAGCGCACTTGCATCATTCGCCTTGGTTTTGCGCATTTCTATGCAATTGCGAAG
Source organism: Methylotenera sp. (assembly GCA_005777825.1). Lineage (GTDB taxonomy): Bacteria > Pseudomonadota > Gammaproteobacteria > Burkholderiales > Methylophilaceae > Methylotenera. The sequence goes on from SXLB01000054.1 coordinate 2,259, forward strand.
CAGGATTAAGCTAGCCAAACCTAAGAATGCGCCAGGCGGCAACACCGCTAGCAAAAAGCCGTGGTAGTCGACACTGGTCCACATGAAAGCATGGGCGCTGGGGCCTAATACTAAATCCAGCCCGGACAGCACGGTACCTTTGCCTACTAATTCGCGTATGGCGCCCAATAAACCCAGCACCAGCATTAAGCCTGATCCCATCATGAAGCCGTCTAACATAGACGGTAAGGTCGGATTTTTAGCCGCAAACGATTCCACCCTGGCCAGCACGATGCAATTGACCACGATTAAGGGAATGAAGATGCCCAATACTTTGTGTAACTCATGGGCAAAAGCATTAATGGATAAGTCAATCACCGTTACCAAGGTGGCAATCACCAAAATGAACACCGGCACGCGAATTTCATTTGGCACATATTGCCGAACCGGCGAGACCGCACCGTTGGCGGCCGCCATGACCAAGGCCGTGGCAAAGCCTAAGCTTAAGCCATTAACGGCGCTGGTGGTGACGGCTAGCGTTGGGCACATGCCCAATAACTGCACCACGCCAGAATTTTGTTTCCACAAGCCATTGATGGTGATTTCTTTATAGATATTGGTCATAAAAATTCCTAGGCTAATTGGCTTTAGGCGCAAACAGCGTTTGTTTGTTCAATTCATAATACTGCAAGGCTTTTAGGACGGCTTTCACAACCGCTCTTGGGGTGATGGTGGCACCCACCATGTAGTCAAATTGCCCGCCGTCTTTTTTTACCAACCATTTTTCAACAGCAGTTTTGGCTGTGGATTGATCGTCAAACGATTTAATCCAGTTGCCATGCGCGAGGTCTATGTAATCGCCCAATCCGGGTGTTTCTTTATGCGCTAGCACGCGCACGCCGCTGATGGAGCCATCGGCGCGGATGGCGATGAGCAGTTTGATGTCGCCACTGTAGCCATCGTGGGCTATCGCTTCGAGTATCACCCCGGCCGGTTTTTGTTGGATGGTGGCCACATTGGCTATGCTGGGTAGGCGGTTACCCAATAAGGCATTCGGTTGTATGCTGACTTGAGTAGCCAGTAAATCGTTGTCGTAGCTGCTGGCAGGCAGGATTTGCTTAAACAAGGCTAACCTGGCTTCTTTTTCGCTGGCCTCTATGGGAGGGCGCGTGGCAATGAACACGTAAGCCAGCAGTAATGTGCCTATAAAAGCAAAGGCCAGCATGGCGATGGCTGTTTTCAGGGCATGTTTTATGATGGTTTGTGCCATATTATTTTTCGTGACCAAATACGCGTGGTTGAGTGAGCGCATCGATGAGGGGCACGCACATATTCATGATGAGCACGGCAAACGCCACGCCATCTGGGTAGCCGCCATAGACGCGTATTAAATACGTTAGCACGCCCACGCCGGCGGCAAAATACAGTTTGCCCTTAGGTGTGGTGGGGCCGCTGACCGGGTCGGTGATGATGAAAAAGGCACACAATAGCGATGCGCCACTGACAACATGAAACAAGGGGTTGGCAAAATGGCTGGGGTCAGCCAAGTAAAAGGCGCCGGAAATGGCGGTCAATGCCAATAAAAACGCCGTGGGTAGATGCCAGCTGATGATGCGTTGTTGCAGAAGATACAGCCCGCCTAGTAAATAGCCTGCCGTCACCCATTCTTGGCCTTGCCCACCAAAGCGACCAAATATCGGTGACTGACTGATGCTGGCAACGTCTTTATTGAGCATCAGTTGGGTTTTCAAATAATCCAACGGGGTGGCAGAGCTGATGGCATCGACCGTCATGCCAGCCGGGAGGGTTTGCTGGAAGATAAAGGTCAGTTGTTCGGTCCAGCTTAAAGGCTGCTGGGCTAAGGATAGCGGCGCTGGCCATTTGGTCATAATCAGCGGAAAGGAAATCAACAACACGGCATAGCCTACCATGGCCGGGTTGAATGGGTTGTAACCTAAGCCGCCGTAGAGTTGCTTGGCGATGACAATGGCAAAAAACGTACCGACCACCACTAGCCACCATGGGGCTAAGGCGGGTAAGGCTAAAGCCAATAGCCAAGCAGTCACGACCGCGCTCATGTCCATTAAATAGGGTTTAATTGGGCGTTGGCGTACCTTCAGTAAAGCCGCTTCGGTGATTAAAGCGGTACTGGTGGCAATGGCGATAGACATCAATATGCCGGCACCGTACACCCAGGTGTAGGCGGCGATGGCCGGCAGCAAGGCCAATAAAACCTTGAGCATAATGGTGCTAACACTTGGGGCGTCACTGATGTAGGGTGAACGGTTCATTTTTTATCCTTTATCGGGCTCGCTGCTATCCAATTCATTTAGCTTACGGGCTTTTTCGCGTATGGCATCGGTTTGATTGATTTCAGCTTGCACGCTGGCGCTGACGTTGTCCGTATTTTTTGGCGCCAACCCGGCTTGGGCCGCTGCCAGTTTAGCGGCTTTTGCCCGCTCTATGGCGGCCGCTATCAAGGCTTGTTTATCCGCTGGTGTCGATAGGCTTTCTGCTTTGCTAGGCGCAGTTGCTTTTGGCTCGGCAGCTGGGCTGCCGGCTAATTTTTGGGCCTTAGCGCGGGCGATGGCTGCTGCAATGGCGGCTTGCTTGTCTGTGACGGCGCTGTCGCTTGGCCTTGCTGATGGGGTCACCTCGGCCGCATTAGCTTGAGCGGACGCTTCAGTCTTATTGGCCACCGCGCGTTCGGCATGCTTTTGCGCCCGTTCTAGTTTTTCGCGCTCTATGCGCGCCAATCTAAATTCATTGCGCTCGCGCGCCAGATCAGCGGCTTCTTGGGCTTTGTCGGTGGCAATGATTTCACTCTTGGCGTAGCGGTAATACTGCACCAGCGGAATGGTGCTGGGGCAAACGTAGCTGCAGCAACCGCATTCTATGCAATCAAACAAGTTGTAGTCGCGGGCTTTTTCGAAATTGTCGGATTTAGCAAACCAGTAAAGTTCCTGTGGCTGCAAGTTGACCGGGCAGGCATCGGCACAGCGCGTGCAGCGTATGCATGGCATAGCCGGGGGCGCTGCTGGGAATAAATCAGGCTTAGCGGCGATGATGCAATTGGCAGCCTTGGTAATGGGCACCTGGCTGCTGGGTAAATCAAAGCCCATCATAGGCCCGCCCATGATGAAATGGCTGGTGTCGGCTAGCGCGCCGCCTGCGGCTTGAATTAAGTCGCTTAGCGGCGTGCCAAACAATACTTCAAAGTTTTGTGGGCGACTAACGTTACCCGTGACGGTGACGATGCGACTGATAGACGGTTCGCCAAAAGCAAAGTAGCGGTAAATGGCCAGCACCGTCGCCACATTGAATACTTGCACGCCTAGGTCGGTTGAGCGTTTGTCGCTGGGGATTTCCAGATCCAACAGCAACTGAATTAAGCGGCGCGCATCCCCGCTCGGGTAGAGCGTCGGCACCACTTTGACTTCGGCTTGCCCCTGTTGACAGGCGGCACGCATGGCTGTGCCGGCTACGGGTTTGTTGTCCTCTATGCCTATTAGGCAGGTTTCGGCACCCAATAAATACTTGACGATTTCTATGCCGGCGACGATTTCATCGGCACGCTCACGCATCAGCATGTCGTCGCAGGTGATGTAGGGTTCGCACTCGGCCGCATTGATGATGAGGGTGTGGACATTGGACTGGCCATTGCTGCGCAATTTGATGTGGCTGGGGAAGGTGGCGCCACCTAGGCCGACTATGCCAGAACGACGTAGGCTGTCGACCAAGGTTTTTTTATCGCCTTGTTGCCAAGCTATAGGCTGGAAGGGTGCCCAAGTGTCGAGGCCGTCGCTAGTGAGGGTGATGCAACCGTCAGGCAAGCCCGATGGGTGCGGAATGATTTGCTCGTCTATGGCGGTCACGGTGCCGGAAGTAGGCGCGTGTATGGCGGCCGATACGGTGCCTTCAGCCTCGGCCAACAATTGCCCTTTTAAAACGTGATCACCCACTTTTACCAATATTTTAGGCATGTGACCTACGTGTTGCCGCAGGGGTAAAACTAGCATTTTGGGCAAAGCCAGCTGGCTAATGGGCACATTGCTGGATTCATTCTTGTGCTCAGGCGGGTGCACGCCGCCGTTAAAGGCGTGCACGCCATCATGGCGACCTAAGCCTGGTAGTAGGCGACTGGCTAAATTGAGGATGGCGTTCATGTGGTTTGGGCGTGCATGGGGGTAATCGGAATGATGGGGTATTTCCATTTCCAATTATCCGGTTGTTCGGCTATGGCTTGCATGCTAATGCAATCGACTGGGCAGGGCGCAAGGCACAGTTCGCAGCCGGTGCATTCGGAGGCAATGATGGTGTGCATGTGCTTGGCCGCGCCCAATATGGCATCGACCGGGCAAGCTTGTATGCACAGCGTGCAACCTATGCAGGTCGCCTCATCGATGAAGGCCACGGATTTGGGTTTGGGTACACCGTGTTCGGCATTCAGTGGCTTGTATTCCACGCCCATTAAGTCGGCCAGCGCATGGGCGCCGGCATCGCCGCCCGGTGGGCATTGGTTGATGTCGGCTTCGCCAGCGGCTATTGCTGTGGCATAAGGTTTGCAGCCAGGGTAGCCGCATTGGCCGCATTGCGTTTGTGGCAAGATGGCATCGATGCGCGCCACCAGGGGGTCGCCCTCGACTTTAAACCAGAGGGCGGAACAACCCAGCACTATGCCCAGTAGTGTGGCTAAACCCAGCATGATGTATAGGGAAATTAACATGAGATGACGATAGTGCCGCCCAACTTAATATTTATCTAAACCGGCAAAGCCCATGAATGCCAAGCTCATTAAGGAGGCGGTTACCAAGGCGATGGCGGATCCTTTAAGTGCCAAGGGGATGTCTGCCGCTTCTAAGCGCTCGCGCATGGAAGCAAATAAAATTAACACCATGGAAAAGCCCAGCGCCCCGCCCATGCCAAAAAACAGCGACTCCAGAAAGCTATGGCTAGATTGGGCGTTCAGTAAAGGAATGCCCAACACGGCGCAATTGGTGGTGATGAGGGGTAAGAAAATACCGAGCGCTTGATAAAGCGGCGGAAAGTTTTTCTCCATGGCCATCTCGGTGAATTGCACGACACCGGCAATCACTACGATAAAGGACAGTGTGCGCAAGTACTCAAGGCCGTTAGGTTCGAGTAGGTAATGGGTGATGCCCCAGCTGGTCATGGAGCCTATGCTGAGTACAAAAGCGGTGGCGCCGGCCATGCCTATTGAAGCCTCTAGCTTCTTGGACACGCCCAAAAAAGGGCATAAGCCTAGTATTTTAACCAACACGATGTTATTGACCAGCACGGTCCCGATTAAGATCATGAGGTAATGGTGTAAATTGATGGTCATGGTTGCCTATTTTTGAGTGAGGCCAAATTATACTTTAGTTTAAGCGGTACTGGCCGGCTTGGCCTTGCTAGGCGCTAAAAGCCATGCAATATAACCGCAATTCTTCGCTTTGTAAAAGCATGCTTTATTATACCCATATAAGCGTATTGAATAAACGCACAACACGCATAGGGTTAAGGCATGCAGGGCATGCAACTTAAGCGCGCATAAATTGTATTTTTGGCCGGCTTTTAAGTTAAAATACAACATTCTGACTAGTTGGGTTAGCGTATGTTGCAAGCAAGTGCAGTCGCTCAGGGTAGCTTGGTGGCCATCGTCACGCCGATGTTTGAAGACGGCCGTTTAGATATCCCGTCTTTAAACGCATTAATCGAATTCCATATAACGCAAGGCAGCGATGGCATAGTCATCGTCGGCACCACCGGTGAGTCGCCAACGGTGGATTTCGACGAGCATTGCTTGTTGATCAAAACCGCGGTTGAGCAGGTGCGCGGCCGCGTGCCTGTGATTGCCGGCACCGGTGCCAACTCAACTAAAGAAGCCATAGCGCTTACGCAAAAAGCCCAAGAGTTGGGCGTGGACGCTTGTTTGTTGGTGGCGCCCTACTACAATAAACCCACTCAAGAAGGTTTGTATCAGCACTTTAAGGCGATTGCCGATGCGGTTGCTATCCCCCAAATTTTGTACAACGTGCCTGGACGCACCGGTTGCGATATCAGCAACGACACGGTGTTACGCTTGGCCCAACACCCGAATATCATAGGCATCAAAGATGCCACCGGCGGCATAGAGCGCGGCACCGATTTGTTGTTGCGCGCCCCACTGGATTTTGCGGTATTAAGTGGTGACGATGCCACGGCCATGAGTTTGATGTTGTTAGGTGGCAAAGGCGTGATATCCGTGACGGCCAATGTGGCACCAAAATTGATGCACGATATGTGCGTAGCGGCCATGGCTGGCGACGCAGTCAAAGCGCGTGGCATTAATGCCAAACTGTTTGGCTTACACCAAAAACTGTTCGTGGAAGCCAATCCCATTCCGGTGAAATGGGTCTTGCAAGAAATGGGTTTAATTAAAGCCGGCATACGCTTACCCATGGTGCCTTTGTCTGCCGCTTACCACGATGTATTGCGCGCCGCCTGCAAGCCGGCAAATCTGTTGTAAGACTATCTAGAACGGGTTCAAACGATTTAATTTTGAGGTTAATGAAACAAATGAATATCAAACACAGCGCTCTTTACTTATTGATGCTTGCCAGCTTGGCGGCGTGCGATTCCATTCCGTTTATCAATAACACCTCGGATTACAAAGGCGCGGCGCGTTCGCGTCCATTGGAAGTGCCGCCGGATTTGACTGCCAGCCCAGTCAGCGACGCTTACAGCATACCTGGCAGCACCAACTATTCCAGTTACAGCCAAGCACAAGAAGGCCAAGAAGTGGCCGTGGAAAAAGTCTTGGCCACACCCGATGGCGTGCGCTTGGAGAGGGCCGGCGCACAACGTTGGTTAGTGGTGAATGCGCCCGCTGAAAAAGTCTGGCCGGTGGTGTTAGATTTTTGGGCAGACCAAGGCTTTGCCGTGCGCTCAGAAAATGCACAATTGGGCGTGATGGAAACCGAGTGGGTGGATGCCGAATCCATCAAGAAGGATGAAAAAGCCGGCTTAGGCGACCGTTTTGACAAGATGTTGGATAAGCTATCCGGTTACGCCGATAAGAAAAAATTTCGCACACGATTGGATAGAGGCGAAGAGCCTAACACCACGGAGATCTACATGACGCATCGCTCGGTTGCTGGTGCACCCGATGACGGTAAAAACCGCATTAAAACGCAGTTAGGCGAAATCGATACCGGTTATAAATTGGATAGCAAAACACCGGTAGCCGAAGACGTTAGGGAGGCCGAATACGATGCCGAATTGCTACGTCGACTCATGGTTAAATTGGGCGTGGAAGAACAAAAATCCAAAGCCATCATGGCGCAAGGCGTGACCATTAAACGCGCCGACGTTAAAAAAGAAGCCGATGGCAGCGCCAGTTTGATTTTAAACGACACATTTGATCGGGCATGGCGCCGCGTAGGTTTGGCCTTAGACCGCGTGGGTTTTGTCATAGAAGATAAAGACCGTTCCAAGGGTTTATTCTTTGTTCGCTATGCCGACGTGGACATCGACGACGGACCTAAGAAAAAGAAAGGCTTGTTGGATACCTTGAAATTCTGGGGTAACGAAGACAAAAAAGAAAGCACGGCTGCCGCACCTAAAGACGATAAAAGCATGATAGAAAAATTGAAATTCTGGGGCACGGACGACAAAGCAAAAGTGAACCCAGAAAAACAATACCGCATTAAAGTGGCGGACGGCGACAAGGACAACAGCATAGTAACGGTGGTGGATAAAGACGGCGCACGCGTTGCTACGACGACAGCCAATCGCATAGTCGCGTTGATGTACGAGCAATTGAAATAAGCCCTCAAGATAACTATTTCCTATGCGCTTTGCCTCATTAGGCAGTGGCAGTGCTGGCAATGCCTTAGTGGTGCAGGCTGGCAACACCTGCCTAATGTTGGATTGCGGTTTTAGTATAAAAGAAACGCTGGCCAGGTTGGCTAGGTTGGAACTAGAGCCCACTCATATTAACGGCATCGTCATCACCCATGAGCACGACGATCACGCCGGCGGTGCCTTTAAGTTTGCCGCCAAATTCAACATCCCCGTCTGGTTAAGTTACGGCACCCTGAAAATGGTGGACCGCTACATGCCCAATCAGCACCGGCTGGATTTGCATGTGGTGAATAGCCACCGGGCATTTGCCATCCGAGGCCTAGAAGTCCAGCCATACCCAGTGCCGCACGATGCGCGCGAACCCATACAATGCGTGTTTTCTGATGGTGACAAGCGTCTAGGTGTGCTCACCGACGTGGGCAGAACTACGCCACACATAGAGCAAACCTTAAGTGCCTGCCATGCCTTGGTTTTAGAATGCAATCACGATGCCGCCATGCTCAAAGTCGGGCCCTACAGTCGATCACTTAAAGAACGCGTCGGTGGCGATTTGGGGCATTTGGAGAATTTAGCCTCGGCGAACATTTTGGCTAAATTAGATAACAGTCAATTGCAACACATCGTCGCGGCGCATTTGAGTGCTAAAAACAATACCCCGGATCTGGCCAAGCAAGCCTTAGCAGGGGTGCTGAATTGTCAAGCGGATTGGGTGGCGGTAGCCGATCAGGCGCTGGGTTTGGATTGGCGTGAAATACGCTAATAGGGCGCGATAGAAATAAAAAAAACCGACTAAGGTCGGCTTTTTTAATGCGTGCAAAGAGCTAATTACTTAGCAGCTTCAGCAGGAGCAGCAGCAGCGTCAGGAGCGGCTTCAGCAGGAGCAGCAGCAGCGTCAGCAGCAGGAGCTTCAACAGCAGCAGGAGCTTCAACAGGAGCTTCAGCAGCTTTTTCGCCACAAGCAGTAACAGCAAGAGCTAATAATGCAGCAAGTAGAATAGAACGTGTCATTTTATTTCCTTAAGGTTTACAACGGGTTAAAAAAGCTTTTTCGATAGACGCTGAAAAGTTTTATCTAATGAGCAGTACCGAGTGAGGCAAATTTTACCAGCAATTATAAAAAAAACCAGTATTTTTCCGCAGATAAAGGCGGATATTTGAAGAAAAGTTAATTTTTTACAGTTTTTTTACAATTTATGTAGGCTTTTAGCTGATTTTATTAAGCATAAGCTGTGCCACAATCTATTGCATGTTCAGCGGGCTTAATCTAAAAAATGCAGGTAACCGGCTAAATACCAAGCATATAGTCGGTCGCTCAAATTGTCATGATTTAAGCTACCTTCTAAATCGGCCGCATCCAATTGTCGGCAATCGGCCAATTTTTTTAAGGTGGCTACGGCTTCACTGGCACTATCCGTCATTTCGCCATTCAAGTAAAAACGCTGGCCTTCAAATAACATCAGGCTTTTCAAATCCAAGCATAATCCACGACTGCTCGCTTGTTTAAGAAAAGCAGTCTGGCTTATTTTTTTATTGGCGTCGAATACCACGTGGCTTTTGGGTTCGGATAAATAGCGCCCCAGAAACTCCGCCACCGTGCTGCTTGACCATTGTATGCTTTGCAGTTGTGCGCTAACGGCGGCGACCATGTCGGCACTGATTTCAGCTGGGTGGGATTGCAAGCTTAAGTTGGCATCTTGATAGAGGCCCGCCAGTGGTATGGCTTCTTGGTTGATTTTGTCCTGCATAAAGCCGAAAAATTCACTGGCTAATTCTTGGTTTTTGGGCGCGCGAAAGCCGATCGAATAGGTCATGCAATCTTGATCGCCATCGGAAACGGCGATGCCCCAGTGGGCTAAATGCGGCGGCAAGTAGAGCATGTCACCGGCTTCCAATAACCACTCTTGTTTGGTGTCGAAATTTTTTAATATGCGCAGCGGCGCTCCCTCCACTAAGCTTAAGTCGCTTTGTTCGCTAATGCGCCATAAGCGCTTGCCCTGGCCTTGCAATAAGAACACGTCGTAACTGTCAAAGTGTGGGCCTACGCCGCCACCGTGCGGGGCGTAGCTGACCATGAGGTCATCGAGTCTGGCGTGCGGAATAAAGGAAAATTGCTGCAATAGCGTAGTGGCTTCTGGTAAAAAATGGTTAACGCTTTGCACCAGCAAAGTCCAATTATGTTCGGCTGATGGCTTATCCGGCAAGGCCGCAAAATCGTCTTCAGTGAAGGGCCCATGCTGAGCGTGCCAAACCCCTTTTTTGTATTCGACGATGCGCGATTGCACGTCCTCCTCGCAAGCTAATCCGGCCAGCTCTTCCGGACTGAGCAGGCCCTCAAAGTTGGGGATGGCAGCCTTAATCAGCAAGGGTTTTTTTTGCCAATACTGGTCTAGAAATTCACTGGGCGTCAGTTGGTTTAATAATGCTAATGGCTGATTCATGGGGATATTTTAATCGTATTTGCCGGTTATGTTGCGCTAAGCTAAATAATAAAGCTTGGCCATTAGGCTGTAAGCAGCTTGCTTACATAGGCGGCAGAATAAAGTAAAATTGCAGCATGACACCATACTCACTGCTTAGACCCTTATTGTTTCAGCTCGATGCTGAATTAGCCCACGACTTAAGCTTAGCCAGCTTACGCCTAGCCGAGCGCTTGGCCTTGCTTAAGCTTTATCCTGCCGCACCGGTTTGCCAACCACGCCGCGTAATGGGCATAGACTTCCCTAATCCAGTTGGCCTGGCAGCAGGCTTAGACAAAAATGCCCGTGTCATCGATGGCATGGCGGCATTGGGTTTTGGCTACATTGAAGTGGGCACGGTCACGCCTTTGCCTCAGCCTGGCAACCCCAAGCCACGCTTGTTTCGTTTGCCGGAAGCGCAAGGCATCGTCAACCGCTTTGGCTTTAATAATCTGGGCGTGGATCAATTGCTGCGTAACGTTGAGGCGGCCAAATACCGCGGAGTCCTCGGTATTAATATAGGCAAAAACTTTGCCACGCCTATGGAAAATGCGGTGGACGATTATTTAATTTGCCTGAGAAAAGTTTACCCGCATGCCAGTTACGTGACGGTCAATATATCATCGCCCAACACTAAGAATTTGCGCGCACTGCAAGAAAAAGAGGCCTTGTCGTCCTTGCTGCAAAGCCTCAAGCAAGAACAAGCTAAGCTCGCGGATAAGCACGGTAAATACGTGCCGGTCGTCTTGAAGATTGCACCGGATTTAAGCTTGGAGCAACTGCATGAAATTGCCGATTTGTTGATGGCACAGAAAATGGACGGCGTGATTGCCACTAACACCACCTTGTCGCGTGATGCGGTTCAAGGTCTTAAGCATGCTGATCAAGCCGGCGGTTTATCCGGCGCACCGGTCAGGGAAAAGTCCACCTGGGTCATACGCGAACTGGCGCAACGCTTGCAAGGCAGTTTGCCTATCATAGGCGTGGGCGGCATATTGTCTGGCGATGATGCCTTAGCCAAACTGGCCGCCGGTGCCGATTTGGTGCAGCTATACAGCGGCTTAATTTACCAAGGGCCAGGCTTGGTGCATGACGTCTGCCGCAAACTGGCTTAAACTTTTAGCATGGCTTCCTTAGCGCTGCTTTACTCCTACCGTCGCTGCCCTTATGCCATGCGTGCGCGCATGGCTTTAAGTTATGCTGGCATCGCCTACCAAGTGCAGGACATTTCCCTAAAAGACAAACCGCCGAGTTTGTTGGCCGTTTCGCCTAAAGGCACGGTGCCGGTGTTGGTCTTGCCTGATGGTCGGGTGTTGGATCAAAGCTTGGACATCATGCATTGGGCCTTGCAGCAGCATGACCCAGCTCAGTGGTTAGGCATTGATTGCGAGAAAAGTCAGGCACTGATCAGCGAAAACGACGGAGTATTTAAGCAGGCCTTGGATAAGTACAAATACGCCAGCCGCTTTCCTGAGCAATCGGCAGCAAGCTATCGCAGCCAAGCCGAAGACTTTTTGCGTAAATTAGAGCAAGCGCTGCAAGATTGGCCTTTTTTAAGTGGCGCGCACTTGAGTCTGACCGACGTGGCCATTTTCCCGTTTATTAGGCAGTTTGCCGCAGTGGACGCCAATTGGTTTGCTCAGGCAGCCTACCCCAAACTGCAAGCTTGGTTGCAAGCTAGGCTTGAATCAAGCTTGTTTCTAGGGGTGATGGCGAAGGCTTAGTTGGCTGTGGCCATGGAGGCAGGCGCGCCTGCTTGGTCGTGGCTAAACACCAAGCGCACTTGCTCTAGCTCGTCTATGTCTACGTGCACCGCGCCACCGTTAGCCAATTGGCCAAACAGCAATTCATCGGCCAAGGCCTTGCGTATGGTGTCTTGGATTAATCGGGCCATAGGCCTTGCGCCCATTAAGGGGTCAAAGCCTTTTTTACCCAAGTAGGCTTTTAGCGCATCGCTGAAAGTGGCCTCGACTTTTTTGTCGTGCAGTTGGTCTTCCAATTGAATCAAGAATTTATCCACCACGCGAATAATGATGTCTTGCGACAAGGGCGCAAAGGATACCGTGGCATCCAAGCGGTTGCGGAATTCCGGCGAGAATAAACGCTTGATGTCGGCCTGCTCGTCGCCTGCTTGCTTAGCACTGGTGAAGCCCATATTGGTTTTGGATAGGTTCTCGGCACCGGCGTTGGTGGTCATGATGATGGTGGCGTTTCTGAAGTCGGCCTTGCGACCGTTGTTGTCGGTCAAGGTGCCGTGGTCCATCACCTGTAGCAGCACATTAAAAATATCCGGATGGGCTTTTTCAATTTCGTCTAGCAATATTACGCAGTAAGGGTGTTTGTTGACCGCCTCGGTCATCAAGCCGCCTTGCTCAAAGCCTACGTAACCTGGCGGCGCGCCTATGAGGCGTGAAACGGCATGGCGTTCCATGTATTCACTCATGTCAAAGCGTATCAATTCTATGCCCATGATGTAGGCCAATTGCTTGGCCACTTCGGTTTTACCGACACCGGTAGGGCCGCTGAACAAGAAGTTACCTATGGGCTTATTGGTTTGACCTAAGCCGCTGCGCGCCATTTTAACCGCTGAACTTAATACCTCTATGGCTTTATCTTGACCAAACACCACGGCTTTCAAATCGCGTTCTAAGGTCTTGAGGGCACTGCGGTCATCGCTGGAAATGTTTTTGGGCGGAATGCGCGCAATTTTGGCGATGATGTCTTCTATCTCTTTGTTGCCTATGACTTTCTTTTGTTTGGATTTTGGCAACACGCGTTGTGCCGCACCGGCCTCATCGATTACGTCTATGGCCTTGTCCGGTAGATGGCGGTCGTTGATGTATTTGGCGGACAATTCCGCTGCCGTGGTTAAGGCGCTGCTGGCGTACTTAACTTTATGGTGTGCCTCAAAACGGGATTTAAGGCCTTTTAAAATTTCTATGGTTTCCGCCACGCTGGGTTCGGCCACGTCAATTTTTTGGAAGCGGCGGGTGAGCGCGTGGTCTTTCTCAAACACGCCACGGTACTCTTGGTAAGTGGTGGCGCCTATGCATTTTAAGCTGCCATTGGATAAGGCCGGTTTTAATAAATTGCTGGCGTCCATGCTACCGCCGCTGGCTGCGCCGGCGCCTATCAAGGTGTGGATTTCATCTATGAATAAAATCGCGTCTGGGTTTTCGGCCAATTGTTTCATCACCGCTTTTAGGCGTTGCTCAAAATCACCGCGGTATTTGGTGCCGGCTAATAATGCGCCCATGTCTAAGGCGTAGACGGTGGCATTGGCTAACACGTCGGGGATGTCTTTTTCCACTATGCGGCGCGCCAAGCCTTCGGCGATGGCAGTTTTGCCAACACCGGCTTCGCCCACCAATAAGGGGTTGTTTTTGCGGCGACGGCACAAGGTTTGCACCACTCTTTCCAATTCCGGACCACGGCCTATCAACGGGTCAATTTTACCGGCTGCCACTTGTGCATTTAGGTTCAGCGCGTAGTTATCTAAGGCGCCATTGGGCGTGGCTTCGGCTTCGGTTTCTTGCTCGGTACCTTCGGTTTTGGCTGTCTCGGCGACTTTTGATACACCGTGCGAAATGAAATTGACCACGTCTAAACGGGTCACGCCTTGCTGCTGCAAGAAAAACACCGCATGCGATTCTTTTTCCCCAAAGATCGCCACCAATACGTTGGCGCCGGTCACTTCTTTTTTGCCTGACGATTGCACGTGCAGCATGGCGCGTTGTATGACACGTTGAAAGCCCAGGGTGGGTTGGGTGTCGACTTCTTCTTCACCATTCACAGTGGGCGTGTGCTCTTCTATGTATTGGTTGAGTTCACCGCGCAGAATTTCTAATTTGGCCCCGCAGGCGCGCATCACATCGGCCGCAGTCGGGTTGTCTATCATGGCCAATAGCAAGTGCTCGACGGTAATAAGCTCATGACGCTTTTGCCTAGCGTCCATAAACGCCATGTGTAGGCTAACTTCTAGTTCTTGAGCAATCATCGGGTGTCCTAGCTTTATTTAATAAAATACAAATTGGGGTTTAGACCGGTTCAATAATGCATTGCAATGGGTGTTGTGCTACTTTGGCCGCCTGCTGCACCTGATGCATTTTTGTTTCAGCGATGTCTTGCGGGTATAAACCACAAACACCTACGCCTTCCGTGTGCACTTGGAGCATGATTTTCGTTGCTTGTTCACGGCTTTTGTTAAAAAACTGCGTGATGCAATCCACCACAAATTCCATGGGCGTGTAATCGTCATTTAAAAGCAGCACCTTATACAGGGGAGGCAGTTTGGTTTTGGCTGGCTTGGTTTTAATCGCCGTGTTATTTGCGTGTTGCGTCATAGGCTTTTATTTTGGGCTAAGCGCTGAAAAATTCAAGTCAAATTTAAGCGCGGGGCACTTAAATTTTTCCTGTCGTAGGGCTGGAATTACGGGAAAATTTTCACGCTTTTAACGATGCGATCTTGCGTTTGCACGATCTCTAAGACGTGCTTGCCGACCTTGAAGCTGGTATTGGATTCTGGGATGTCTTCAAAATGCTCTATGATCAAGCCATTAAGCGTGCGTGGGCCGTCCAGCGGGAAGTTTAGATGCAGTTTTTTGTTTAGCTCGCGCAAGCTGCTGCTGCCGTCCACCAGCCAACTGCCATCCGCCTCTTTTTTAAAACCACCAAATCGGGATGGCGATTGCGTGGTGAAGTCGCCTATCATTTCTTCGAGTATGTCTTCTAAGGTGATCAAGCCTTTGAATTCGCCGTATTCGTCCACCACCAATGCTACGCGCTGTTTGTTTTCTTGAAACTGCTGAATTTGCGTGTACAGCGGTGTGCCAGAAGGAATGAAGTAGGGCTCGCTAATGGCTTCCATCAATGCCGCTTTATCCAGCGTCTCGTCTGCGCTGTGTGCCCGTAACAGCGACATGATTTTGCGTAGGTGCAAGATGCCTATCATTTCCTCGTGCTCGCCTTGGTGCACGGGTAAGCGGGTGTGTTGGCTGGTGGCAATTTTTTCCAAAATTGCTTCCATGGGTTCGTCCAAGTCTATTGCCTCAACCAAGGTGTGGGCCGTCATCACGTCGTCGACCGTGATGTTTTCTAATTCAAACAAATTCAACAATATGGATTGGTGTTTCTTGGGCATGAAGTGCCCGGCATCGGTGACGATGCTACGCAATTCATCCATGGTTAAGGACTGCGTGCTTTCTTCGAAATTGACGCGAATTTTTAATAGGCGCAATAAAGCCCCAACAAACAAGTTGATGAACCACACCACCGGGTAAAGGACTTTTAATAGCGGGTAAAGCAAGTAGCTGCAAAATATGCCTAATTTTTCTGGGTAGGCGGCGGCGATGACTTTAGGTGAAATTTCACTGAAGACTAAAATAGCAAAGGTCACGGCCAAGGTGCCGGCCATCAATACCCATTCGCCTTCACCAAACAGTTCGACGATGATGACCGTGACCAAGGTGGCGGAAGCGGCATTGGCGAAGTTATTGCATAGCAGAATGACGCCCAGCAATTTGTCGGTTTTAGCCAGCAGTTTACTGGCCAAGCGTGCGCCTCGGTGGCCTTGTTTGACCAGATGCCGCAAGCGGTAACGGTTGAGCGACATCAAGCTGGTTTCGGCTATAGAGAAAAAGCCGGAAATAACCAGCAGTAGGATTAAGATGCCTAACTGCCAAGAAATGGGGATGTTGTCCAATTCGTCTTAGTCGGTGATGAAGTTATGGTGAGTGTATACGGGTGTGCGGGGGATAATCAAGTGCGACAGAAATGGCGCACTTGATTGCTTAGGGTCATGATGATTTTATGCGAAATCGGACGGGTGCGGCTCTGCCACGTCGGCCTTTTTCCCGCTTTTAGCAGCATCGTCTTTTTTCTCTACGTCACCAATTAAGTTGGCGCGACTCACGCCCAACCACATGGCGATGGGGCAAGCTACCAGCACGGACGAATAGATGCCGAATAAAATACCGATGGTAAGGGCCAGGGCAAAGTTGTGCAGCACTTCACCGCCAAACAGCAACATGGAGCCGACCATGGTTTGCGTCATGGTGTGGGTAATGATGGTGCGTGACATGGTGCGGGTAATGGCGTTGTCGATGACCTGCACCACGCTGGCTTTACGCATCTTGCGGAAGTTTTCCC
Organism: Methylotenera sp.; assembly: GCA_005777825.1. Classification (GTDB taxonomy): domain Bacteria; phylum Pseudomonadota; class Gammaproteobacteria; order Burkholderiales; family Methylophilaceae; genus Methylotenera. Next base: position 18,686 of record SXLB01000054.1, read on the forward strand.
GCACGCGGTCAAACACCACCACGGATTCGTTCACCGAGTAACCTAACACCGCCAAAATGGCGGCCAGCACGGTCAGATTGAATTCCCATTGGAAGAAGGCAAAAAAGCCTAGGATGATGACCACGTCGTGCATGTTGGCGATGATTGCGGCCACGGCAAAACGCCATTCAAATCGTAACCACAAGTACAAGACGATGCCTAAGCTGACAAAGAATAGGGCTAGGCCGCCGTTTTCATACAGCTCGTCGCCAACTTGCGCGCCCACTGATTCGACGCGGCGCACTTCTGCTTTTGGGTCGGCTGTCACCAGGGCGCTTTTAACTTGCTCGGACAATTGCGATACCGATACACCGGCTTTAACCGGCAAGCGGATTAACACATCGTGACTGGAGCCAAAGTTTTGCACGGTGGCTTCTTTGAGGCCTATGCTGTCGACCGCTTTGCGCACGTTTTCTAAGTTGGCGGCTTGCGGGTAGTTCACTTCCATGATGGTGCCGCCAGTAAAGTCCACGCCAAAATTCAAACCACGAGTGACTAAAAACACCACGGCTAGCACGAAAGTAATCAAGGAGATGGCCGTCGTTAAACGGCCGTAGCTCATGAAGGGGATGTCGTTCTTGATTCTAAATAATTCCATAATTTTTTACTCTAAAAAATTGAAGCGCGCTGATTAAGCGCGGAAAATTTGGCCTATGGATAATTGGCTTAATTTGCGGCGGTAACCGTACATGAAGTTGACCATGGCACGCGACACCAATACCGCACTGAACATAGAGGTTAAGATGCCCAACACGTGTACCACGGCAAAGCCTTTAATCGGGCCAGTGCCAAACATAAACAAGGCCAAACCGGCAATCAAGGTGGTGACGTTGGAGTCCAGGATGGTGTCCCAGGCACGGTCGTAACCGGCATGTATACTGGCTTGCGGCGTGTTGCCATTGCGCAATTCTTCACGTACCCGTTCGTTGATCAGCACGTTGGCGTCGATCGCCATACCCAATGCCAAGGCAATCGCTGCCAAGCCTGGCAGGGTAAGTGTGGCTTGCAACATAGACAGTATGGCCACCAGTAACAGTAAGTTAATCGCCAGCGCGGCTACCGATACGGCACCAAAGGCCATGTAGTAGACCATCATCATGACGGCAATCGCCGCAAAGCCCCAAAGGGTAGAGTGGATGCCGCGGTTGATGTTGTCTTGTCCCATGCTAGGCCCAACCGTGCGCTCTTCTATGATATCCATGGGCGCGGCTAATGCGCCGGCACGAAGTAGCAAGGAAATGTCGGTGGCTTCTTGGGTATTGGCCATGCCGGAAATTTGCACGCGACCGCCGCCGATTTCTTCATTGATGGTAGGCGCCGTGATGACCTCGGTGCTGCCTTTTTCTATCAACAAGATGGCCAAGCGTTTGCCCACGTTTTCTCGCGTCACTTGCTGGAAGATTCTGGCGCCACGCGCATCCAAGGTCACGTTTACGGTGTTTCTGCCGGATTGGCTGTCCACGCCCGGGCCAGCATCGGTAATGTAATCACCGGTTAATGCCACGCTCTTTTTAACCAAGACCGGTTGACCGTCGCGGTCTTTAAACACGTCGTCGCCAAGTGGGGCTTGGCCGTTGGCGGCTTTTTCTAAGGTCGCTGCGTCGGTTTTGTCTTCGTCCACTAGGCGTATTTCCAAGGTGGCGGTGCGACCCAATATGTCTTTGGCTTTAGCCGTGTCTTGCACACCAGGTAATTGCACGACTACGCGGTCGGCACCTTGTTGTTGAATGATGGGTTCGGCAACGCCTAGCTCGTTAATACGATTGTGCAGGGTTTGTATGTTTTGCTTGATGGCGAAATCTTGTATGCGTTTTTGCTCAACCAAATTAAGCGAGGCTTTTAAGACGCGCTCGCTGCCGTTAGAGGATTCCGTCAAAGTCAGGTTGGGGTACTCTTTGCCTATGATGGCCTTGGCTTTAATTAGCTCGGCTTCGTCGTTGAAGTTGATTTGCACCGTTTCACCCTCACGGCTCACGCCCACGTATGAGATGCGCTCTTTGCGTAAGGCTAAGCGAAAATCGCCGACAAAACGCTCGGCGGCTTTGCTTAAAGCCGCTTTCATGTCCACTTGCAGCAAAAAGTGCACGCCACCACGCAAGTCCAAACCCAAGTACATCGGTTTGGCACCGACGCTGCGTAGCCAATCCGGTGAACGTGAAAGCAGATTAAGGGCCACGGTGTAGTCGCTGCCTAATCTAGCCTGCAACACGTCTTTAGCGCGGATTTGTGTGTCGGTATTGGCGAAGCGAGCCTTAACCCCACGCGCATCTAAATAGACGCCATCGTAGGCGATGTTTTCTTGCTGAAACACGCTTTCGACTTGACCGAGCAGCGCCGAATCCAGCTTGGTCGTGCTTTTGGCCGGGGTGATTTGTACCGCAGGCGATTCACCAAAAAAATTGGGGATGGTATAAATCAAGCCTATCAATATAACGATGGCAACGAAAACATTTTTCCACAGTGGATAGCGGTTCATAGTCTGGCTCTAGTCAGTAAGGGGTTGGGGTTTAACGACTTAATTTACAGGCTCTTAATGGTGCCTTTAGGTAGGGCGCTTTGCACGGCTTGTTTTTGCACGGTGATTTCCGTGTTAGGGGCAATCTCAACGCTAACAAAGGCATCGCTCACTTTGCTGATTTTGCCGACGATGCCACCGCTGGTGATGACTTCGTCGCCTTTTTGCAAGGCGGCTATCATGGCGCGCTGCTCTTTAGCGGCTTTCATTTGCGGGCGGATGATCATGAAGAAAAATAAAACAAAAATGACGATGAGTGGCAAAAAGCTCATCAATTCGTTGCTGCCAGTAGCGCCTGCTGCGTATGCATTCGAAATAAACACGTTCATTACCTCATTGATAAATTGCTAGGGTTAGTAAAAATACGCTGGCGATTTTAGCACAGACTAGCGCTAAATGCTGGCATGGCGTCTTAGGAAAGGCTCACGCGTTTGGCGGCAAAGTCACGCTTAAACGCCTCGAATTCGCCGGCGGCGATGGCATCGCGCATGCCGGCCATTAAGACTTGGTAATAGTGCAAATTGTGTATGGTGTTTAAGCGTGAGCCTAAAATTTCCCCAACCTTGTGTAAGTGGTGCAAATAAGCTCGGCTAAAATTTTGGCAGGTGTAACAGGCGCAATCGGCATCCAAGGCTTGGGTATCGCTTTTGTAGCCGGCATTTTTAATTTTAATGTCGCCGTATTGGGTGAACAACCAACCGTTGCGGGCATTGCGGGTAGGCATCACGCAGTCAAACATGTCTATGCCATGGCTGACTGCCGCCACCAAATCTTCTGGCGTGCCAACGCCCATTAAATAGCGTGGTTTGTTGGCCGGCATTTTTGGCGCGGTGTGCGCCAAGATACGCAACATGTCTTCTTTGGGCTCGCCCACCGATAAGCCGCCTATGGCATAACCGTCAAAGTCGATGTCGACTAATCCAGCCAAGGACACGTCACGCAAGTCCTCGTGCATGCCGCCTTGTATGATGCCAAACAGCGCATTGCTGTTGCCTTGGTGGGCGGCTTTACTGCGCTTAGCCCAACGCAATGATAACTGCATGGATTCGTCGGCTTGCTTGACGGTGGCGGGGTAGGGCGTGCATTCATCAAAAATCATGACGATGTCGGCATTCAATACTTTTTGTATGCGCATGGATTCTTCAGGCGTTAAAAAGCAACTGTCACCGTTGATGGGCGAGCGAAATTTCACCCCTTCTTCACTGATCTTGCGTAAAGCACCCAAGCTCCAAACTTGAAAGCCGCCAGAGTCAGTCAGAATAGGGCCGTCCCAGCCCATGAATTGATGCAGGCCACCGTGCGCCGCGATGACATCTAGCCCTGGGCGTAACCACAAGTGAAAGGTGTTACCCAATACTATGTGCGCGTCTATTTCTTTTAGCTCCAATGGTGACATGGCTTTGACCGTGCCGTAGGTGCCAACTGGCATGAAAGCGGGCGTTTGCACTTCGCCGTGGGCTAAGCTGACGGTGCCGCGCCTAGCCAGGCCGTCTTGTTTGTGTAGGGTAAATTGCATGGTGTCAGTGTGCTGCGATTAAATAGCTAACATGGGTTTAGATTCAGGGCGGGATAGTATCACAAGGCGACCTCTAACTCATGGTTTGCATGCGCGCAAGTGAGGTTGCTCAAGCATAAAATCAGCAATTTGTTTTATCAAGTCAGGGTTTGCTATACTTGTGGCCTATTTTAAATACATGGTTACAGTTCATGACCGATGCTAACGAGTCAATCAAATCAGTAGAAAAGCCTAAGCGACGCGCTGTCGGTGGGCAAAGCTTGGGTGCGCGCGGCATTTATTTGCTACCGAATTTATTCACCTCGGCTGCCTTGTTTGCTGGCTTTTTTGCCATTGTGCAAGCAATGAATGGCCATTTTGAACAAGCCGCCATGGCCATTTTTATTGCCATGGTGTTGGACGGTTTGGATGGCCGCGTGGCCCGCATGACCAACACGCAAAGTGCCTTTGGCGCCGAATACGACAGCTTATCCGACATGGTGTCATTTGGCGTGGCGCCGGCACTTATCCTTTATGTGTGGGCCTTAAAGCCCTTGGGTAAATTAGGCTGGTTAGCGGCTTTCTTGTATTGCGCCTGCGCCGCCTTGCGCTTGGCTAGATTTAACACCAAATTGGACGACGATTACCAAGATAAACGCTATTTTCAAGGCTTGCCCAGCCCAGGTGCCGCGGCTTTGTTGGCGGGCTTTGTTTGGGTTTCATACGAATACGGGGTGAGTGGCCGCGACGTGTTCTTTGGTATCTTGCAATGGAAATGGATGGCATGGGGCTTAACCGTGTTTGCCGGTGCCTCCATGGTTAGCGATTTGCGCTATTACAGTGGTAAGGACATCAACCTCAAACGCAGCGTGCCTTTTTTTGTGATTTTGGCCATCATGCTATTGATGGTCTTGGTATCCTACAGCCCGCCGGAAGTGTTGTTTTTTCTGATGGCAGCCTACGCACTGTCCGGCTACTTGCTTTGGCTACGCGATAAGCTAAAAAAATAGGCCTTTGCATGCAACGCTGAGGTGGCCATTTTTTTACTTGCGAAACCAACTAAAACCCACTATATTTCTACCACTATGTTGAATATATCCATTTCAAACACCGCATTTTTTCTGGCTTTATTGACCAGTGCCTTGCTATTGCGCAAATTAGCCGCCTTACGTGCTGCTAGCTTACGCACGCAAAAACTGCGCTAGCGCGCAAACTAAACCTCCCCAAACTACCGTTATTGTCTGTGTCTTGCATGATAAAAATGCAAGCAGGTGCTATTATTTGAGCTCATGCAAGTGGGCGTCAATATAGCGAAATTTAGTAAAGCAAAAACCAAAAAATTAGGAAACTGTGATGAAACAGGGTAACAAGCAAGTCGATCAAATTATTATTTTTGACACCACTTTGCGCGATGGCGAACAAAGCCCAGGTGCGGCGATGACCAAAGAAGAGAAAATTCGCATCGCTAGGCAATTAGAAAAATTGGGCGTGAACGTCATAGAAGCGGGTTTTGCCGCCGCCAGCCCAGGCGATTTTGAGGCCATTTCTGAAATCGCCAAAATCATTAAGCAATCCACTGTTTGTTCGCTAGCTCGTGCCAGTGAAAATGACGTGCGTCGCGCCGGTGAAGCAATTAAGCATGCCGCCAGTGGCCGCATACACACGTTTATCGCCACCAGCAAAATTCACATGGAAAACAAATTGCGCATGAGCGAAGACCAAGTGGTTGAGCGTGCCGTGCAAGCGGTGAAATGGGCCTTGGAATACACCAAAGACGTGGAGTTTTCTGCAGAAGACGCGGTGCGTTCGGACATGGACTTTTTGGTGCGGGTGTTTGATGCGGTGATTGCGGCCGGCGCCACCACCATCAACGTGCCCGACACCGTTGGTTACTCTATCCCAGCACCTTGGGGCGAGCGCATGCGTGAGTTGATTGCACGCGTCAAAGACAGCGACAAAGTGGTCTGGTCTACCCATTGCCACAACGATTTGGGCATGGCCGTGGCCAACTCTTTAGCTGCCGTCATGGGTGGCGCACGGCAAGTGGAATGCACCATCAACGGCTTGGGCGAACGCGCCGGCAACGCCAGCTTGGAAGAAGTGGTGATGGCATTGCGCACGCGTCGCGACGTGTTCAATCTTGAGACCAGCATTGATGCCACGCAAATCGTGCCCACCAGTAAATTGGTGTCCACCATCACTGGCTACCCGGTGCAACCGAATAAAGCCATCGTCGGCGCCAATGCCTTTTCGCATGAATCCGGCATACACCAAGACGGCGTGCTTAAACACCGCGAAACCTATGAAATCATGCGCGCCGAAGACGTGGGCTGGGGTGCCAATAAATTAACCTTGGGTAAATTGTCTGGGCGCAATGCCTTTAGATCGCGCTTGAAAGAATTGGGCATAGAGTTGGCCACGGAAGATTTGTTGAACGCCGCGTTTGCCCGCTTCAAAGATTTGGCCGATAAAAAATCGGAAATCTTTGACGAAGATTTGCATGCCTTAGTCAGCGATGAATTCTTGTCTGTGGCCACCGAGCATTTTAAATTGGTCTACTTGCAAGTGGCATCGGTGACAGGTGAAGTGCCGCATGCCAGCATCACCTTGTCCGAAAATGGCCAAGAAAAACGTGCCGAAGCCAGTGGCGGTGGCCCAGTGGATGCGGCATTCAAGGCCATAGAAAGCATTGCGCAAAGTGAGGCCGAATTGCAATTGTATTCGGTTAACAACATCACCAGTGGCACCGATGCACAAGGTGAAGTGACGGTGCGTTTGTCCAAAGGCGGTCGCATTGTTAATGGGCAAGGCGCCGACACCGACATCGTGGTGGCCTCAGTAAAAGCCTATTTAAATGCGCTAAATAAAATTCAGTCCAAATCGGAGCGGGCCCACCCGCAGGTTTAGCTTGCCAGCAGCGCGGCTATCTCGCGCTGGCAGTTAAAGCGCTTACGCATGCACATTAAACAAAAAACCCTGCTAATAGGCTTGTGCCTATTTTGTACTTATTTCATATGGGGTTCCACTTACCTGGCCATTCGCTTTGGCATAGAAAGCTTCCCACCGTTTCTCATGGCGGGCATACGCTTTACCTCGGCAGGCTTAATTTTGTATGCGTTGATGCGCTACCTAGGCGCCCCCAATCCAAACCGTCAGCAATGGCTGGGGGCGGGCATTGTGGGCTTGTTGTTACCGGCATTGGGCAATGGCACGGTGTGCTACGTGCAGCAAACCGTTTCGTCCAGTGTGGCAGCCTTAGCCATCGCTACCGCACCAATCTGGATGGCTATTTTTTCCTCTATATGGGGACACAAAATCACCGCTAGAGAATGGCTGGGCGTGGCCGTGGGGTTGCTCGGCATAGGCTTGTTAAATCTGGGTGGCAGCTTGCACGGCAATTTGGCTGGTGCGCTCTTGTTGATTTTTGCCGCCGCCACCTGGTCATTTGGATCGGTATGGAGTAAACGCTTGGCGATGCCGGCCGGCTTCATGGCCAGTGCCGTGCAAATGTTGGCTGGCGGTCTGGCCTTGTTGCTCATCAGCAGCCTGCAAGGCGAAACTTGGCCTCAGCAAATCAGCCAAAAATCCTGGGCAGCCATGGTATTTTTGGTGGTGTTGGGCTCCTTGGTGGCCTACAGCGCCTACCAATATTTACTTAACACCGTGCGACCCTTGGTGGCCAGCAGCAACACCTTTATTAACCCGATAGTGGCATTTGTGTTGGGCATGCTGTTTGCCAACGAACACGTTACTGGCATGGAAGTCACGGCCTTGGCGGTGATATTGGTAGGCGTATTTTTAGTGCTATCCAACCCGAATAAAGAATTATAAATTTAACCGTAAAGACGATTGCAATGAAACAAAACTTGGCCTTGTTTGATTTAGATAACACCTTGCTGGCTGGCGACAGCGATTACAACTGGAGCTTGTTTTTAATTAAGCAGGGCTTGCTCGATGAAAAAACCCACCACGAACGCAACGAGCAGTTTTACTTGGATTATAAAAACGGCAACTTGGACATCTACAAGTTTTTAGCCTTCCAATTAAAACCCTTGTCGGAACACAGCGTGGCCGATTTAAACGCCTTGCATGCTAAGTACATGGACAGCGTGATACGCCCCATGATGACGAAAAAAGCGCAGGATTTGGTTAATCGGCATAAAGCCCAAGGCGATTTGTGTTTGGTGATTACTGCCACCAACAGCTTTGTCACCAAGCCGATTGCGCAAGCTTACGGTATAGCGCATTTGATCGGCACCGATCCGGAAATGGTCAATGGCGCATACACCGGTGGCGTGGCCGGGGTGCCGAGTTTTCAGGAAGGCAAGGTAACGCGATTAAAGCAATGGTTGGCTGAGCGTGGTCAGGAATTGGCGGATTTTGCGCAGAGTTATTTTTACAGCGATTCGCACAATGACCTGCCCTTGATGAAGCTGGTGACCCACCCGGTGGCGGTGGATGCCGATACCAAGCTGACGGCCTACGCGCAGCAACACGGTTGGCCGCACATCAGCTTGCGCTAGGTTTTAGCGGCCTAGCAAGACTTGCAGTATGAATTTGCTGCCTAGGTAGGCTAGCAGCAACAGCGCAAAGCCAGCCAATGTCCAGCGTATGGCTTTCATGCCGCGCCAGCCGTAGCGAGCGCGGCCAAATAATAAGGCAGCGTAGATTATCCAACTGGCAATGGAAAACACCGCCTTGTGATTGAACTGCAAAGGCTGGCCAAAAATTTCTTCAGAAAACAGCATGCCGCTCAATAGCGTGATGGTCAGTAAAACAAAGCCCATGCTGATGATTTGAAATAACAAGGCTTCCATCACCATTAATGGTGGAAAGTTAGGCAGGCGCAGCAAGTTGGATTTATTGTGCAAGCTGCGTTCCGTAAACAGCATGAGTAGGGCGTGCAAAGTGGCGAAGGTGAACAAGCTGTAAGCGAGCAAGGCAATAGCAATGTGCGCTAAAAATAAAGCCGATTCGCCGTTAGGGTAGGTGTGGTCTGCCACCATGTACGCCGGCAACACGGCAAACACCGCCGCTTGCGGCAAAATAAAGGCTTGCAAGCCAGCTAAATTGTGTTTGCGGTCAGCCCAGCCGTAAATTAAAACGGTTAACCAGGCAATCAAGGACAACACATTAAAAAAGCCTAAATTGAGGCCGTGGGAAAAGGTCACTTGGTATAACAGCCAAGCGTGTATTAGCAAACCCAAGGCCAACAGGCCGGAGCGCAAACTGGCGTTGGATTGGGTTAAAAAGGGTTGGGTGCTGACCCGAAAGTTGCTGGCCACCGCTAGGTAGATCAGCACCAAGGCCAAATAGGGCAAGCATTTTTGTAAGAGATCAGTCATAACGTAATTATGGCGCAAATATGCGGTAAATATAATAGCTTGATGTAAAATCGCAAACTAAATGACTTGTAAGAGTAGACCATGCTAGAAAACTTGACCGACCGCCTGCAGGGCGTCATTAAAAACTTACGTGGCCAAGCCAGGCTAAGCGAAGAAAACATCAGCGACGCCATGCGTGAAGTGCGCATGGCCTTGCTAGAAGCCGACGTAGCCTTGCCGGTGGTAAAAGACTTCATCGTCCAAGTCAAACAGCGTGCGCAAGGCCAAGAAGTGCTGCAAAGTCTCACGCCTGGGCAAGCCGTCATACAAGTGGTGCACGATGAATTAACCGCCTTGATGGGCAAGGCTAACGTGGCTTTGAACTTGGCTGCGGTGCCGCCTGCTATTATTTTAATGGCCGGCTTGCAAGGTTCCGGTAAAACCACCACCTCCGCTAAATTAGCTAAATTACTAAAAGAACAGAAAAAGAAAGTCTTGCTGGCCAGTGCCGACGTCTACAGACCGGCGGCGATTGCCCAATTAAAAACCTTGGCCCAGCAATTGGACGTGGAATGCTTTGACAGCAACGCCAGCCAAAAACCGCTGGACATTGCCAACGCCACCTTGGATTTTGCCAAGCGTGGTTATTACGACGTGGTTATTTTTGATACGGCCGGTCGCTTAGGCATCGATGAAGCGATGATGGCTGAAATTCAAGCCCTGCACGCACTGCTCAAGCCAATTGAAACCCTGTTCGTGGTCGATGCCATGCAAGGCCAAGATGCGGTCAACACCGCCAAAGCGTTTGGCGATGCCTTGCCTCTAACCGGCGTGGTCCTGACAAAATTAGACGGCGATTCTCGCGGTGGGGCGGCCTTGTCGGTGCGCCACGTTACCGGCAAGCCGATTAAATTCATCGGTGTCAGCGAAAAAGTAGACGGCCTCGAGCCTTTCCATCCTGAGCGCATGGCCTCGCGTATATTAGGCATGGGCGACGTACTGAGCTTGATCGAGCAAGCGCATAAAAATGTCGACTTAGCCGAAGCGCAAAAGTTGGCCGATAAAGTCAAAGCCGGTAAAAACTTTGACCTAGACGATTTTAAAATGCAAATGTCGCAGATGCGCAAAATGGGCGGCATGGGCGCCTTGATGGATAAGATGCCCAGCCAAATGGCCGGCATGGCCGCCAAGATGGACCCTAACGATGCCGACAAAGCGGTGCGCCGTATAGAAGGCATCATCAATAGCATGACACCATTAGAGCGCCGCAAACCCGAGCTAATTAAAGCCACGCGCAAAAAACGCATAGCCGATGGCAGTGGTGTGCAAGTGCAAGAGGTGAACCGCTTGCTTAAGCAGTTTGAAGAAACGCAAAAAATGATGAAAATGTTTGCTAAAGGCGGCATGGCCAAAATGATGCGCAGCATGGGCAGCCTAATGGGCGGTAAAATGCCGGGCATGCGCTAAGGCGCTTAAGACGTCTAACTAAGCAGCGATTTAGTTCCCGAAGTTAGCATAGAAAAACTTCATTTATTTCTCAGTTATCCGTTGACCTATGTTGCAGTTTCTAGCATAATTGCGCCCTTTCGTGAGTGATGCAAATCAGTCGCTGAAATAAATAAGTAAAGAAATACCCGTTTACTTTAAATGGGGCGATAGCTCACCTGGTAGAGCAGCGGACTTTTAATCCGTTTGTCGTGGGTTCGACCCCCGCACATCCCACCAAAATACCCAATCAAAACAACAACTTAGCCTCGGTTCGAAAAACCCGAGGCTTTTTCATGGTGAGTGGTTGCCAGAATATTGCCAGAATTTCTGCCGATGCTCTCAAGTTTCGAGGATTGGTGCAGGTTCGTCAGTGATGTGCTCAGGCGATTGATTTTCTCGTTTCAAAAGTCGGCACTCGACTGACCCCACCGTACCCCCAGCCCCCGTTTTGGCCGTCATGCCCCCGCTCCCGCTTACGCTGTAAAACGCTCTGACGAACCCACCCCCATCACATTGCCTTTTCTGACCCCCGGGGGTATATAAATTATAAGCGATCCGTTAACCCCGTCCTTCCCCTGAGCGCCTGATCGCAGTACACCTACAGCTTTCCAAAGGAGAGCGCGATGGGTGAGAAAGAATCGAAGTGGCTGGAGCACTTGAAGGCGGCTCAAAGCTCGGGCCTCAAACTCAGCGCGTACG
>SXLB01000055.1 GCA_005777825.1 Methylotenera sp.
AGCGCCTACCATACGCTTTATTGGTGTAGGTTCGGCTTGCTGGTTTGACGCACCACTAGAAATTTTCGTTGTCATCTGGGCCAGCGCATGTGCAGCAGAAAACTTATATCTAAAATGGCAGGCTAATCAAAAATACAGCGCAGAGATTAAAAACGCTATGACAAAGACGAGTCTAAAGGACTCATCTTTAAGTGAATTTAGCGGTTTGCGTCATTTTCTTTGGGTAACCTATTGGCAATCAAATTTGGATATATTACCTAAACATATCACCACAGTTTTAGTTGGTTATTTATTGGGGCCTGCAGAAGCAGGGCTTTTACGTTTAGCTAGAGAATTATCAAGCACGTTGGCCAAACCTGCACTGTTAATACGTCAGGTAATCTTCGTTGATCTAACAAGAAGTTTGCGACAAGGCTACGCAGGATTTAATTCTATAGCTTATCGAACCGCCTCATTAGGAGGGGCATTAGGTATGGTATTCGTCATAATGAGTCACTTTTTTGGTGAATATTTACTTGCCACCCTACTTGGTGAACAATTCATCGCAGCAAAAACCGTCCTTACCCTTATGCTAATAGCAGCGACCATGGATTTAGCCGCTTCACCTCTTAGATCTGGATTGTATGCAATAGGCCAAGCATTTAATGCGCTCAGATTGCACATCATATCAACTGTAATTTATCTAATCTTGTTTATTGTACTAACGCGCCAGTTTGGCTTGATAGGTGCCGGCCTGGCCGCGACCGCTGGTGCAGCCTTAACACTGACTGGCATGATTGTTCTTATACGCAGAAACAAACGGCCGGCTTAAGTATACTAAGGATCAAAAAGAAATTATTTACAACGCGTAATTTCTTCCGCAGGCCTCACCCACTCCAGTGTTTTGCCAAACAAAGAGATGCCTACATAACCGCGTATTTTAAGCGTGCCGTCGGGGCTTAATTTCATGGTGCTGCTAAAAGTGAGGCCGTCATCTGGGTTGTAAATTTCTCCATCCTGCCAAAGCGCATCGTTAGCAGACTGGAATCCAGTCAAAATTTGCAAGCCACACAGCGGCCTGTCTCGCAACGCTTCGTTAGGGTTGTGCTTGTCACGCTTAGGCAAGCCGCTAGACGACAAAGGCTTCTTTAACCAATACAAACTGCCACAAAGTCTACTGCCGCAGTCTTCCACCATCACCGCAAACTTTTGCCGGTTGGGGTCTTTATTGTCCACCCACAAACCTTGAATTTTATGCTCGGCGGCCCCTGCCAAAGCCGATGTGCTAAAAGCACTAAGAATGGCTGAAAGCACTAGCAAGCGGATTGTTTTACTCATAACGGGGGCACTCAAAATTGCTCGCATAGAATTTCTATTCTCAATCAGATTTAAACAAAAAATTACTTACTTTTTATGTTCACGGTTCCAAGCCGCTACGTTTTTCAATGGCTGCTTAACGTAGCTGCTGGCCTGAATTAAACGCACAATCACGCGGTTAACCAAGGTGCCTAGGCGATCCATAGGCCTGTCGATATCAATGAATAAAACCGCGCGGAATTCATCGGTGTCGTTACGCACTTCATGCTCGTATGCATCATCAAACAGCACCACTTTACCTTCTTCCCAATGCAAATATTGGTCATGCACACGTATCCAAACGCTTTTTCGGTCTTTAGGTATTTTAAGTCCTAGGTGGGCACGAATCACGGCACGCGTAGGGCCCTTGTGTGGTTCTATGTGATAGCGTGGCGCCAAAATTGAAAACATGGCCGTGCGCATACCAGGCAACGCTTCCAGCGCAGCGGCTGTTTTTGGGCATAGGCTGCAATTGTCGTCAACGCGCTCGCCATACACATAAAAAGCAAAGGTCTTCCAATTATTACCTTTGGAAATGCGTTTTTGATCTGGGGACAATTGATGAAAGGTTGGAATGTCTTCTGGATTTTTTAATAGCGCATCCAATTCCGCGCGGATATCTGCGTATGCCGCTTCCAGTTGGGGCACCCAAGTAAATTCATCGTTACCGATAACCGGCGTGGTGCTAATCAGTGAATGGCGTGCTTGAAAATCACCCATCCAGCGCAAAAAATGTTTGCCCACCTTCATGGTTGCCCGACGCCAAAATGGCGATTTGTCTGTTGAATTTGCAGTGATCATGTCCATGGGATTCTAGCCTTCACTATGCATAAAACTTAATTTTATCATGACGTAACAGATGCGCCCATGCTTATGCATAGGCTTAGCGATTGGCTGTAATTACAGATATATTTTATTTGATTACGGTTTTAACTGCTTTTAAGGTGTTCGCCCAAACCTCAACATAGGGTGCCCTAGCATCAATTTCAACTAGCTTAGCCCCGTTATAATTTAGGCTAGGCATGACATCGATTTTATCCTGCAACTCGGCCATGCTGTGATCGGGTTTGCGTCCGTGTGCGGTGACTGCATCAATATTAAGCCGGATGATCAATGCCGGTTTTTGTTGCGCCATCCACTGATAGAGTTTTAACTCACGCGCGGCTATGTGCCGCAACAGCCAATTGTCTTGGCCGCTAGCCTTCATCCCGGGGCCATCGTAACGAAAGCCGGTAATTTCCGCTTGTGGGTAGCGGTCGGCTACCACCAAAATCCCTTGCGCAGATAAACGCATGACGCGTTTCATCTTGCTAACCCGCCACATAGACAAAATGTGCATGATGATGGCCGTCAATGTGCCAGGCGGCTTCTGCTTCATGTCTTGCGCACGCTCTGCTTTAGCCGCCAAATAGCGCTCTAAGCGCACCCCTACAAAAGGCAAATACTTGATTTTATCGCCCATCTCGCCTGAAATTAAGCCTAGGTAACGCCGTTCGGCTTGGCCTTTGCTTTGCAAATACGCTAACAAATCAGCGGTTAGGGTGGACTTGCCGGTGCCATCGCAGCCCACCACGGCAATCACGCCTGTTAGCTGGGTGTTTTCATCGGTGAGTAGTTTGCTTGATTTCATAGTGGGCTATAAAACTGGGTACGAATTAAGGAAGGATTGGCATAAAACCATTGTTAGCAGGCCGCCTATTATAGCGCGCATGCGCTATCAATCGCCGTCAGCGCTGCGGCTAATACTTGCGGATAAGGGTCACGGCCGTTTAAATCTAATATGCTTGCGCCATTAAACTGCAGAGTAGGGATCACCCTCACCTTCTCACGCAACATCGCCAATTTATGATCGGGCTTTCGCGCATGAGCCGTTTCTGCATCGATGTTTAGGCGAATCAAAAGGCTAGGTCTATAACTTGCCATCCATGTATAAAGGCGCTTTTCTCGTTTTAATAATAAGCGAGCCAACCAGGTTTGTGCATTCCTATCATTTAACCCAGTGCCATCAAAATAAAAGCCTGACACCTCAGCTTGCGGGTAACGATCTGTGATAACCAACACCCCATGACGAGTAAGCTTGAGCACGCGGCGAAATTTATGCACGCGCCATAAGGAAAGTAAAAAAATAACAATCGCCGTTAAGGTATCGGGTGGGCTAGCCTCTTTGCTATGCGCACGCTCGGCTTTGCGCGCCAAGTAGCGTCCAA
>SXLB01000056.1 GCA_005777825.1 Methylotenera sp.
AATGCGATTGATGTCCTCAAGCAATCCAATCAACGCGTGACGCCTAAATGCCCGCATTTTGGCCTGTGTGGGGGCTGCAAGCTGCAGCATTTGGATGCAGCGGCGCAAGTGGCAAACAAGCAGCGTTTGTTGGAAAACGATTTGTGGCATATCGGTAAAGTGCAGCCTAACAATATGTTGCCGCCGATTTATGGCCCAACTTGGGGCTACCGTCATAAAGCGCGTCTAAGCGTTAAATACGTGGAAAAGAAACAGCGCGTGCTGGTGGGCTTTAATGAAAAAGCCACCCGCTACGTGGCCGACATGAACAGCTGCGAGGTGCTGGTGCCTGAGGTGTCAGCCTTGATTGCGCCCTTGCAAGACATGATACTGCAACTAAGCTTGCGCGATAAATTGCCGCAAATTGAATTGGCTGTGGGTGAGCCTGTTGGGCCAACAACGCAGCCCGTTATGGTGTTGATTTTACGCATCATGGCCGAATTAACCGAGGCCGATGAATCGGTGCTAAAAGCTTTTGCCGATGAGCAGGCGGTGCAGATTTGGACGCAGAGCAAAGGCCCGGACACCATTAAGCCTTTTTACCCGGCAGCGGACGACAGCCTGCCTGGCTTGCAATACAGTTTGCCTGAATTTGATTTACGCTACCCGTTTAAGCCTAACGAGTTCACTCAGGTGAACCCACAAATTAACCAGGTGATGATACGACGCGCCATGCAGTTGTTGCATCCGCAAGCCCATGAAAAAATTGCCGATTTCTTTTGCGGTATAGGTAACTTTAGCTTGCCGATTGCTCGAAGTGGTGCGCAGGTATTGGGTTTGGAAGGTTTGGCAAACTTGGTGGATAGAGCGAACGAAAGCGCGGCATTGAATGGCATCACGAACAGCGAATTTGGCGTGGCCGATTTGTTTAAAATGACGGCTGAATCCTTAACTGCTCTAGGTCGCTTTGATAAATGGTTGGTTGACCCACCGCGCGATGGCGCTTATGAATTGATCAAAGCCTTGGACGACAGCAACAGCCCGCAACGGATTGTTTACGTGTCCTGCAACCCCGCTACTTTAGCGCGTGATGCCGGCGTGTTGGTCAATGAAAAAGGCTACGCCTTGCAAGCCGCCGGGGTGATTAATATGTTCCCGCACACCTCGCACGTGGAATCGATCGCCTTATTTGAATTGATTTAGAGCGCCTACAAAATTGTTGTGGTAAAAAAACAACAAGCTTATATTTCCTTACCTCACTTGATAAATATCAAATCGATGGCCTAAGCCTTTGGCTATGATGGCTAATCGAATTTGTATGACTAATTTATCAAGCGGAGAGTTTTAAATGAAAAAATCCTTATTAGTTGTGGCCTTGCTATCAGCGTTTGCCCCTGCGTTAGCACAAGCCGAAGCCGGTGACATTGTGGTGCGTTTGCGTGCGACCAATGTTAATCCAAATACAAACAGTAAATTGGGCGAAATAACTGATGCGGCCGACGTGGGCTTTTCATCCGTAGCGTTATACGGTGATTCAAATGCAAATTTACAAGTTGGTAAAAATACCATACCTGAGTTAGATATATCGTATTACTTGACGAAAAACATTGCAGCTGAATTGATTTTAGCTGTTGGTACGCGACACAGTGTCAGCATATCGCCAGGTACAGGGGCTGTTGCCGCTGATTTAGGTAAGGTTAATTTATTGCCGCCTACATTAACTGCCCAATGGCACTTTAACCCTGATCAAACAATTGATCCTTATGTTGGTGCAGGTGCTGCGTTTGTACTTGGTTTGGACCGTAAATTGACTGCCGATGCAACTGCGGCTGGCTTAAGTACCTACCCAATTCGTATTGATAGAAGTGCTTTCGGCGCTGTATTGCAAGCCGGGTTTGATGTGAACTTGCAAGACAAATGGTTGGTCAACTTTGATATAAAAAAAATCTGGGTTAATACCGACGTTAAACTGGATTTAGGCGCAGGCTACACCAAAATTGATAATCTAGATCTTAATCCATTGGTTGTAAGTATTGGTATCGGTAAAAAATTCTAATCTCATCAGTTCTGTAGCGGAACAGCTGGTTCCACATTAGCCTCTGCCTTAATCGGCAGGGGCTTTTTTTATGGGCGGAATAGGAATAAAAAGTAGGAGCGCAATAAATTGCCCACCTACATGAATAATCTATTTAAAGAATTTTGGAGAAACGCGCGCGGTTGCGATCGGTTTGCAAGTGCTTGTCAAATACCATGGCCACGGCGCGCACAAAGAACCAGCCGGTGTCGGTGACTTGCAAACCGTCTTCTTCTAACACCAGCATGTCGGTTTTTTCCAGGGCTTTTAAAGCGTCCATTTCATCGGCAAAATAGCTTTTGAAATCCAGCATGTAAGCCAATTCAATGGCTTCGTATTGCAATGCGCCTTGGCACATGATGGCCATGATAACCGCACGCCTCACGATGTCGTCGCGTGATAGGGCTAGCCCGCGCACTACCGGGAAGCGACCGTGGTTAAGGTGGTCGTAATACTCTTCTATGGTTTTTGCATTTTGGCTATAGGTCGCGCCTACACGGCCTATGGCGGACACGCCCAAGCTGATTAAATCGCAATCGGGTTGGGTGCTGTAACCTTGAAAGTTTCGGTGCAAGCGACCTTGGCGCTTCGCGATGGCCAAGTCGTCGTCGGGTAGGGCAAAGTGATCCATGCCCACATAAACATAACCGGCATCGATAAACGCCTTTAAGGCGCTGCCTAACATGGTGATCTTGTCGGCTGCGGCCGGAAGCTCGTATTCGCTGATGCGGCGTTGCGGTTTAAAGCGCTCAGGCAAGTGGGCGTAGCCGTATAAAGCAATGCGGTTGGGGCGTAGCTCAACCACCTGCTCTAAAGTGCGTTTAAACGACTCCGGTGTCTGCATGGGTAAGCCGTAGATCAAATCAACGTTTACCGATTCAAATTGGTAGCGTCTGGCCGCTTCCACTAAAGAAAAGACCTGCTCAGCCGGTTGGATGCGGTGCACGGCTTTTTGCACTTCCGGGTCAAAGTCCTGCACGCCAAAGCTTAAGCGGTTAAATCCTAAGTCAGCCAGATGCTTTAATCTTTGTTCGTTAACCGTGCGTGGGTCCACTTCTATTGAGTACTCTCCGCCGGGCGCAAAGACAAAACTGCGTTTTAGCATGCTCATCAGCTCGGCCAATTCTTCGTCCGAGAAAAAGGTCGGCGATCCGCCGCCCAAATGCAGTTGCGAGATGGTTTGGCCTGCGCCTAGGTGTTCGATGTGTAAATCAATTTCACGGTTTATGTAGCGCAAATACTCGGCACTGCGTTCGTGGTGTTTGGTGACGATCTTGTTGCAGGCGCAAAAAAAGCACAAGGATTCACAAAATGGAATGTGCACATAAATAGACAAAGGCTGAACAGCTGCAATCGCACGGCGTTGTTCGAGGGCAAGCATGTAGTCTTCTTCAGTAAACGCATCCACAAAGCGGTCGGCTGTGGGGTAGGAGGTGTACCTTGGCCCCGAGATGTCGTATTTCTTTAAGGTCTCGGTACTCACCCCAGGCATAATGCTGTCTAAACTTGGCGTATCGATTAGGGTGCTAGTGGTCATGGTTAGGGTCTAAATTTATCTCAGGGTGCCACTATGGCAGTTTTATTACGGCTGCGTTTTGATGTATATCAAAAGATAAGCTAGTAATGGACATGATGGGTTTTTAGCAAGGATATTGCGCACTTAAGCCTAGCCAATTTTTGCTAAAAACGCTATGCTTGCGCCCTGTGAGGGATAATAAAAGACCATGAGTTTAGCAATAACATCAACAACCATCAAAGTCGCCTGCTCCAGCTGTAACCTGCGTGAACTTTGCATGCCAATTAGTTTTGGCACCGAAGACATGAAGCGTCTGGATGAGGTGGTCGCCACCCGTCACCATGTTAAGCAAGGTGAATTGCTATTCCGTGATGGCGAACCGTTTAAATCCTTATTCGCTATTCGCACCGGTTTTTTTAAAACCAGTGTGTCCACGCCTGAGGGCCATGAGCAGGTAACCGGCTTTCAAATGGCCGGCGAAATCATAGGCTTGGATGGCATCGTGACCGATCAGCACAGTTGCAATGCGGTGGCATTGGAAGACGCCGAAGTTTGCGTCATGCCGTTTGCCAATGTGGAGGAGTTATCGCGCGAGTTTCCGGTATTGCAGCGCCATGTGCATAAAATCATGAGCCGTGAGATCGTGCGGGAAAACAGCATGATGTTGCTCATCGGCAACATGCGCTCAGAAGAGCGTTTGGCGGCATTTTTATTAAACCTAGTGCAGCGTTTGCATGCACGCGGCTTTTCTCAGTCGGAAATTGTGCTAAGAATGTCGCGTGAGGAAATCGGCAGTTACCTAGGCATGAAGTTAGAGACGGTTAGCCGAGCATTTTCCAAATTCAGTGACGAGGGTATCATAGAAGTGAAGCAGCGTTATGTTGCTATATTAAATGCGCCTGCCTTAAAGAAAATCGTCAATCCCACAGGGTGTGTTTAAGCCCGCTGTTGCATTAGCGCTGCGTGTAAACCATGTCCGACCAGCCTTATTTAACAGTAGAAGATCATAACCGCGACGTCAGCGGCATGCGCTATGTCTACCCTGTGGTTTCCAGGCGCGCTGGCGGCGTTTCCATAGGCATCAATCTGAACGTCAATAACGCCTGCAATTGGCGCTGCGTGTATTGCCAAGTGCCGGACCTACAGCGCGGTAGTCCACCACCCATAGACATGACTTTGTTGGAGCAAGAGTTAAGGCGTTTCATGGATTACGCCTTGCACGGCGATTTTATGACGCGCTATGTGGCAGAAGGCGATAGGCAGTTACAGGACATCGCTTTTTCTGGCAACGGCGAACCCACCAGTGCCAAAGAATTTCCCGATGTATTAACCATGCTGGAAAGAGTGCTGAACGACTTTAATTTGTTGGGCAAAGCGCATCCAATTCCAGGTAACCCAATTAAGGTGCGCTTAATCAGTAACGGCAGCTTGATGGACAAGGACTCGGTGTTGGCTAGCCTGAAACACTTGGCTAAGTTGAACGGT
>SXLB01000057.1 GCA_005777825.1 Methylotenera sp.
CACTTCCTCAAAGCCTTGATCCATCATGTAAGACGAGGCCTTTTCGCAACGTATGCCGCCGGTGCAAAACATCGCTACTTTTTTGTGTTTGGTTTTATCGAAGTGTTCAGCGATGTATTGTGGAAACTCACGGAAGGTGGTGGTCTTGGGGTCGATCGCTCCTTTGAAGGTGCCTATGTCCACTTCGTAACTGTTGCGCGTGTCGATTAGCAGTACCTCGGGATCGGATATTAAAGCGTTCCAATCGGCCGCGGCCACATAAGTGCCGACTTTTTTGGTGGGACTAACACCGGGCACGCCCAGGGTCACGATTTCCTTCTTCAATTTCACCTTCATGCGGTAGAACGGGTGCTCGTTGGCGTAGGATTCTTTGTGTTCCAAGTCGGCCAAACGGTTTTTAAATATGGGGTCCTGACGCAAAAAGCTTAGTAAATCGCGCACGTCATCGGCTAAGCCAGCGATGGTGCCGTTGATGCCTTCTTCGGCTAACAACAACGTACCTTTGATGCGATGCGCTTGGCAGGCTTTGAGTAATGGCGTTTGCAAAGCCTGGTAATCGGGCAAGCTGACGAATTTATATAAAGCAGCAGTTAGGTAGGCTGATGCGCTGGAAGCTGTCATGGTGATTGGTGAATTGTAAAATGATATGGTAACACTGGCATCCTTTGGCAATGCTAAACAATTGTTCGTTTTATGTAGAATCGGGCTTGTAATTTGTAAAAAAACACGAATAATTTGAATAATAAATGAATACGAGTACTTCTATCTCTTATATTAAGTTTTTGAATCTGGCTAACGCCATGCGCGAGCTGACGGAATTTCCTGTGCTCAATCCTATGGAAGAGTACCTTTTAAATCATATTGCCTTGGCTTGGCATGCCAATAAAAATCCCAGTGTATCCCAGACCATGCATACCTCATCCGAAATGTCCCCAAGTACTGTGCATAGGCATTTAACAACATTACGCCGAAAGGGTTTTGTTAGGTTGAATGTGGATGAGCGTGATAACCGCGTAAAATTCATAAGTCACACGCCGCTTAGCCAGCAATATTTTTCATTATTGGGCCAATGCCTTAGCGATTCAGTAGGAACTTAAATTGCGATCAGCGTGGACCAGTCAAATCAAACAAACACTCGTTGAAGCCTTGGCAATCGCTTTAGTCTGGGTGTTTTTTTTCCGATTGAATTTATTCGTGTTTGCGCATTTTGAATTCAACTCGCGCGTCTACTGGTTATTTCTTCCGGCAGGTATACGCATGATGGCGGTGTTTATTTTCGGCTGGAAAGGGGTGTGGGGCTTATTCATAGGCTCGACTTACACCAACGAGGCGGAAACGGACGCCTACGTACTTGGTTTGTCGGCCATTTCTGCCTTGTCGCCAATGTTGGCCTTGCTACTATGCCGCTGGTTTTACAATCTAGCCAGCACACTCAAAGGTTTAAAAGCCAAGCAGTTACTGGTTTTCACGCTGATAGGTGGGCTGGTCAATTCCTTGTTAAGCCAACTCTACTTTTACGCGACAAGCACAGACAAAGTATTTTTTGGGTTTGTCCCTATGTTTGTCGGTGACGTGCTTGGTACCCTATTGTTTTTTTATATGGTTGCTAAGCTGCTTGAATTTTTATCGGCTTACCATAAAGTCCATGGCTAATAGTGTTAGGCCGTGTGCCTAACGAATCACCAGTATTTCACCCACGCCTTGGATGGCGGCATCGCCTAGCCAGCGTTCAGCGCGCAAACTTTTTAGGCTGGCAAAGGCTTGGGAATAAGGCGCGAAAGACTTATATAGCAAATTTAAAAAAGGTAGGGTGTGGCTGCCGCATGCTTGCATGGTCGGGTGCAAGTCTGGCTGGGTAGTCAAAAGCAGCGTGCCGCGGTGCATGCTAAAGCCAGCGTAGTTGCCCACTTTGCCTAGCACGCCCACGGTGCCAGCCAACATGCGGCTGGCGCAATAATCGCCTGCATTACCTTCGATCAATATGAGCCCGCGGCGCATTTGATCGCCCACGCGGTCGCCGGCATGGCCTTTTACCACTACCGTGCCGCCTAGCATGCCTTTGCGTAAGCCGGCCGCTGCGCCACCTAAAAAATCACCGGTGTTGCCATGAATAACCAACCGCCCGTTTTGCATATTGCAGGCCGCTAAGTCTTGCGTGTTGCCATGGCAGTGTATCTCGCCGCCTTTCATGCCAAAGCCTAAATACGCTCCCGCGTCGCCGCTTATGTCGATGCGACCGCTGTGCATGTTGGCGCCTAGGTAATCGAGTTGGTCTGATGTGTTTAAGAAGCGTAGCGATGCACTATCGTGGCCGCTGATGTCAAACAGTTCGTCGACGCGCACGGCTTGTTTGCCGTGCTGCAGGGTGAGTGCGGCAATTTCATTTAATGTGCGATTGGCTAGCCCATCGGGCGTGAGTACGGCGCAGTTAATGGCAAACTGCAAAGGCTTTTTTAAGCTAAAGGTCAGCGCGCTCATGGCTTTTCAATTCCCATGATCGCGTGCAACTTAAAGTGGTGCGGCCCTAGTTTGCCGCCGTAATTCCCGGCCGAGATGCGTTTAACGCCGCTGGCGCTGCCCATTGCGCAGATAGCGGCAATGCCAGTGTGCATGGCCAGGGCGATGTCGTCAAAACTTAGGCCATCTATGACAATTTCCATCACGCTTTCTATGTCGCTTGATAGTTCGCTTTGCGTCACGCCTTTTAGCGTCGGGCAAAAGGCATCGTTGGTGGAGGCGAATAGGGCGGCATAGCGGCTGCCCACTTTGGAGCCAGATCGCACCACGCCACCAGGGAAAGGCATGATGACGTTAGGCAGGCGCTGCATGGCGGCAATCGCCACTTCGGCGGCGGCCAATGCCGCGCTTTGTGAGGTGGCGAGGATTAAGAAATTGCCGCCGCCTATGGCGCGCACCATGCCCGTGCTTTCTTCGCATAAAAATTCGCCGTCCATCACCGGTACACGCCAATAGCGTTTGCCGCCTATTAGTTTGCTGGTTTGAAAACCGTCGCCAAAAAAGCGTAAATTTTTACCCAGATTAATGGGCTCGTCGCTGGTGATGCCGGCAAAGGCGGCGGCAGTAGGGCAAGTGAGTACACATTGGCCCATGCGTGTTTCCAATTGCTGCATGAGCACTTTACTGCCCATGGCAAACATCAATAGGCTCACGCCCGGTCTGCCATCCGGGCTTTGTTCGCTGGGGATTTCTGCTTCTATGCCGGCTTCCACGCCACAACCTATGACTGAAGTGGCAAAGCCGGTCATGGCCCGTGCGGCATGGTAAGCCCATGTAAGATTTTGCGCGGTGATGATGACGCGGGTGCCGCGCATGTTGAAGGCTTCCGCGAAAGTGTCGTCTATCTGTATGCCGTTAATGATCATTTAAATATGACTCATGCAAAAATTAAGCGGTTTCAACTAAGGTGCTTGCCGCTGTGTACGACGATGCTACCACGGCCATCATCGGCTATTTCGTCTGGATGAATCTTAAAGTTGGCCAATTGCATGGTTTGGTATTTTGCAAAGTAATCACGCAAATCTTTTTCTATGCCTAAGTCAAACGCCGGTTTGGTCGTGTGGGTCGCTCCCCAAACCACTTTAACCACTTGGCCGTCTTTAACCACCAATTCACCGTTTTTGAAGACGTAGTCGGGTTTGCTAAACATGGCTTCGCGGTCAGCTTGGTCGGTATAAACCGTGATGTCTGCCGCCGCGCCTATGCCCAAATGGCCTCTGTCGTTTAAGCCTATCAGCCCCGCTGCGCCGGCGCGCGTCATGATGGCGATCTCATACAAGCTGTATTCGCGGTCTAAGCTGGCTAAATTGCTCATGGCTTGCGCGTCTAAATTGAGTTTGGCAAAGGCCTCGTTTCTAAAGCTTTTATCCATTAATAAGCGGATTAAATGCGGGTAGCTAGTAAATGGGGCGCCATTTGGGTGGTCGGTGGTTAAAAAGATGCGCCATGGGTCTTCCACGGATAAGAAGAGCTCCAAGCCTATGGCCCATTGCAAGGCGTTCACGTAGTTTTGGTCGCGGTACTTGAATGGCAGCACGCCGCAACCGGCATCGCATTCGATGTCCATTAACACGGCTTTTTTTGGGTTGGCATGCCGCGCGTTTAAGTGCTGCATCATGCTGTCACCCGACGTCGTGACGGTTTGGCCAAACAGAATTTGCCCGACGTCGGCGGTGATGTGTTTGTTTTTATTCAGCGCCTCGGCAATTTCTGCTGCGGCTGAAGAGAATTGTTTGTCGCCTTCTTTACCGTAGCTGTGAAACTGAATGTGCGTCAAATGCATGGGTAAGCCATCGGAGGCACGCATGGTGTCCAGCGTGGTTTGGAAGTTACCGGCTGCACCTAAGTTATTGCAATGCACGTGCAGTGGTTTGGCTACGCCCAGTTCGTGCACAGCGCGACTTAAGCTTTGTAAAATTTGCCGCGGCGATACTTGGTAATGGCGGTTGTTCTCATCCAAATCCAATCTGCGTTGATTGAATTTAAAGGCATTAATGCCGCCCGGGTTCACCACTTTAATGCCTATGGATTGGGTGCTGTGCAATATCCAAGCCACGTAATCGTTAATGGCTTGTTGGTCTTGCTGGCTGGCCAGCATGCGCAAAAAGTAATCGTCGTTGCCCAGCATGGCGTAAGCGCCTTTGTCTATCATGGGCGTGTCGGCCATCTCTAGGTGTGCTTGCCTAGCGTTAACTGGCATCAAGGCTGGTTCAAAAGCGGCCGTGTAGCCCATTTCTATGTAGCGGAAGCCGGTCTCGGTGCTGGTGGGCGTGGCAAAATGGCTGCAGCCCGGCGTGCAAATGTGCGCCTCCGGTTCGCTGTAGTGTTTGCTGGCTTGAAATTCGGGTAAAAGCATGCGGGCAATGTTAGTTTTGCCGCCGCCTATGTGGCTGTGCATGTCGATGGCGCCGGCCATGACCACCTTGCCGCTTAAGTCATGGCTGCTACTTATCTTGCTCGCATCAGTTGGCTTAGCCACGATGCGACCCTGGCTGATGAAGATGTCCTCCACCACGCCGTTTTTTTTGTGAGTCGGATCGAAGACCCGGGCATGTTTAAGTTGGGTAATCATGGCATTAATCCCGCCAACTGATTGATTACCTCGACTAAGCGCGGGAGACTAGAGGCTTGCAGTTTTTTAAGCGGTAGGGCTATCGAGCCATCCATTCTAAATAGCGTGCCGCGGTCGTGCACGGCCGGCACGCCGACTGGAATAAACACCGCCGGTGGGCGCTCAAACTGCGTATTTGGATGGCCTATGACGATGCTAGGGCCGGCAAAGTTGGGCGGTGGCTTGGGATTAAACGTGCTGATCCATAACAAGGCGTCGCAGCTTTTAAGTTGTAAAGCGGTGCTGTAGTGCTGCGTGTCGTAACTGAACTGCTGGTGCTGAAAGCGATTGCGACTGGGATAGCCGCTAAGCCAGGTACTGGTTTGGTTGACGCTAATGTCGCCATCACCGCTGTTTAGGCTCAAGCCGGCGACGCGAGTCTGCTCGTTGAGTTTGGCGATCAGTTGGGTAATGCTCTGCACGGTCAATTCCGCTTGCGGGTAAGCCAATTCGCTGGCTGACCAGACCACGAC
>SXLB01000058.1 GCA_005777825.1 Methylotenera sp.
CGGCTCACCCCCTCGGCTGTAGGGGGCGCATCAAACCCTTCAAACAAAGCGATCATGGTGCACACCACACCGAATACCAGGCTTTTAATCACGCCGTTGACGATGTCGGCACTAAAATCCACGTTGGCCTGCATTTGCGACCAAAATGCTCCGTCGTCCACGCCTATCAATGGCACGGCTACCAAATAGCCGCCCAATATGCCGACCATGGAAAAAATAGACGCGAGTATGGGCATGGAAATCACCCCTGCCCAAAAACGCGGCGCCACCACACGTGCAATTGGATTAACGGCCATCATCTCCATGGCAGACAATTGCTCGGTGGTTTTCATCAAGCCTATTTCCGCAGTAATGGCCGTGCCGGCGCGACCGGCAAACAGTAAAGCGGTGACCACAGGGCCTAATTCGCGCACCAATGCCAAGGCTACTAGCACGCCTATGGCTTCCGATGAACCGTATTTTTGCAAGGTGTTGTAGCCTTGCAAGGCCAGCACCATGCCGACAAAAAAGGCCGATACGATAATAATCAATAGCGACATGACGCCGGTGAAATAGATTTCACGCAAAGTTAAATGAAAGCGCTTAAAACTCTCGCCGGAATAAACGATGGCCAAGAAAAATAACCTGGCTCCCGCGCCCAAGCGCCAGATTCGCTCTATCATGCGATGCCCTAAGCCACGGAGGTGATAAATAAGGCTAAGGATAAACTTGGTTTTCATCATGGGATCGACTTTTAGCTTTTTTGGCCTGCCGTTGCTTGCACTAGTTCAGACATTAGTTCAGAACGGTAATCGCCTGCAGGGTAGTGAAATGGCACTGGGCCGTCTTTATCCCCGTGCACAAACTGATGCACAAAAGGCAGCTTGGATTGCATTAAGTCGTCTGGCGTGCCTTCTGCTGCGACTTCACCATTGGCCACAAAATACACGTAATCGGCAATCAAAAAGGTCTCTTTTACATCGTGCGAGACGATAATCGAGGTGGCACCTAAGGCGTCATTTAAGCTGCGGATAAGCGCGCATATCACGCCCATGGAAATCGGATCCAATCCAGCAAAAGGCTCATCGTACATAATGATGGCGGGGTCCAAGGCGATGGCCCGAGCAAGCGCCACGCGCCTTGCCATGCCGCCGGACAATTCAGTTGGCATGAACTGGTGGGCGCCACGCAAGCCCACGGCATTTAATTTCATTAATACCAAATCCCTAATCATGGCTTCAGGCAAATCGGTCAATTCGCGCATGGGGAAAGCCACGTTATCAAACACCGACAAATCCGTGAACAGGGCGCCGTGCTGAAACAGCATGCCCATTTTTCGCCGCAGGGTATAGATGCCTTCGCGATCTTGCTTGTGCACCACGTCGCCATCGACCCGTACCTCGCCATGGCTGGGCTTCAGTTGCCCGCCTATTAAACGCAATAGGGTGGTTTTACCACTGCCACTGCCGCCCATGATGGCGATCACCTTGCCACGTGGAAAGACCATGTTGATGCCTTGATGCAGCAAACGTCCTTTGTAGCCAAAGGAAAGGTTATCAATTTCTACTATGTTAGAGGTCATGAATTACGCGGTGGGTTGATGGGCTTTTTTATTAAGACCCTATTCTAAAACAATTTAGTATCTAAGCAAGACGTTTCATAGTCAAAAGCCATATCAGCCGGGATAAAAAAGCCCAACTTAATGGGCTATTTTTTCCTGCAAATAAGCCAGTTTAAGCCATGCTAAAAAGCCAAGCACACCACGTATGGGCTAGCGTCATCGGGCGCTGCCACGCCGGTGCTGGGCGTGGCCTTCACCACGATACGCATGGAGCCGGTATCCCCGACGCCATCGTCCATGGTGCTGTCTAATTGTTTGGCGTACTTACCCAATACGCCTTCCGAACAAATCGCATAAGCCCCAGACAAGCCGGCCGGTTCCGTGCTGGAGATGGGCGTCACGGCTACCAGCGTGGCCACGCTTTGTATGCCTATCCTGCCGCCGTCGGCATTCACCGGAAAATAATTCTCCGCGGCCACATCGGTGGGGCCTGCGGCCAAACCTGCTAAACGGACGTGCTGCCAAAACAACACTGACTCCTCCGTGGCCGTACTGGACCCATACAGACCCTGTATGACGGCATCGCCAGGCGTGCCGCCGGTGGTCGCATTGGCGGCCCCAGCCAGGTGCGTGCTGGCCGCCCTGTCGTCCCCAGGCAAGGCTTTAAACTTGTCCTGATACCCATACAGGTAGACTTGTATGTTCTTAAAATCGGTCGCCATGCTCTTCACTTTAGCGCTGTTAATCAATTCCTGACCCTTTAACACGCCCCCAAGTAGCAATCCTATGATGACCAAAACGATGGCCAATTCAATCAAGGTAAAACCCAACTGTTGTTTTTTCATGTCGTTCTCCAAAATAATTTGTGATCTAACGATGAACATCAAACTTACTGGGTTAATTTAAGCTAAGCCTAGGAATACATGCATGAAAACGGCACTTAAGAAAAATGCAGTAGGCGAACAAAGATGATACCTTAATAATACTTTAATCGGTTTTTTTATTCCGCCGCTAAGGCGCTACGCTAGACAACAGGTAGGCATAAAAAAGGCAGCCTAGGCTGCCTTTTTCACTGTTTAACTTTTAACTTTTTAACAAGGTTGAATTAACGCAGACCTTGAATGTAATCGGCCACCGCAGCCATTTCTGCATCCGACATTTTGCTTGATATCGCCATCATCATGGGCGCATTAGCCCGTTCGCCCGTGCGGAAGGTACGTAACTGCGCTAAGGTGTAATCCGCATGCTGGCCAGACAAACGTGGGAATTGCTTAGGCAGGCCCGCGCCATTTGCGCCATGGCATCCGGCGCACGCTGGCACATGGTTAGCCGCAATGCCACCGCGGTAAATCTTTTCACCTAAGGAGCCAACGCCATTGGATTGAGCTTTACCCAACACTATATTTTGGCTAGCAAAATAATTGGCCACACCCTTCATATCTTCATCACTTAGCATGGCTGCCATACCGGACATCACGGCGTTGGCGCGTTTACCGGACTTAAATTCGGTCAATTGTTTGACCAAGTACTCAGGGTGTTGGCCGGCTAATTTTGGATTCAGCGTGATCACACTGTTGCCGTCCGCCCCATGACAGGCCGCGCAAACCGTGCTGGTTATTTGTGCCACGGCATTTTTTTCCACTGGCGCTGCGGCTGCTACTGCTTTATCCGCTGCGACCGCGCCGTTGACTAAGCCCAACATCATTACCAAGGCTGTCATTGTTACAGCGCTTAACTTCATTGCACGACAAAATTGCATTTCCACTCCCAATTATCAAATCAAGCAAGGCAAACTGCCTTGAGGCCATACCAGTAATCTAAATTATTCAATCAATTAACGTGGTATTTTAGCGAAAAAGACCTATTCGTGATAGCATTTTTCGCTGTTGTTAAATTATGTTTTTTGCTTAAAGCAATATACAGCGCTTAATCCAAAGCGATTAAGCAAACTAGAATCGGACCACCATGCCTTTGTTTCAAAATGCTGCTTTTTATATTTCAGCACACCACTTACGCGACCTACCTATTGCCAGCGGCATAGAGGTGGCTTTTGCCGGTCGCTCTAATGCCGGCAAATCCAGCGCACTCAATACCCTAGCTAACCACAACCGATTGGCTTTCGTCAGCAAACAACCTGGCCGCACCCAGTTGATTAATTTTTTCACGCTGGGTAACGATAGGCATTTAGTCGATTTACCCGGTTACGGTTATGCCAAAGTGCCTGAGGCCATGCGCGCGCATTGGCAAAACGTCTTAGCGCGATACTTAAGCGAGCGATCCAGCTTAGCTGGCTTGGTGTTAGTAATGGATAGCCGCCACCCATTGACCCCACTAGACCGGCAAATGTTAGATTGGTTTTGTCCCAGCGGCAAACCGGTGCACGTCTTACTGACTAAGTCGGATAAATTGTCTCGAGGCGAAGCCAGTTTGACCTTAAACCGAGTGCGCAAAGAGTTGATTGACACTTGGGGAAATCATTATCACAGCGTCTGCACCATACAACTTTTTTCCAGCCTCAAAAAACAAGGTGTGGAAGAAGCCGAAAAAGTAATCGGCGCATGGCTATTTGGCGAGGAACCGGAAGATTTGGTGCGCAAATCTTTTATCTTGGACACGGGCGAAAAAGCCTAATAAAAACTCAAATTTTTAGCTGGCCTTATTTTTTAGTAAACACCATGTCCCATACACCGTGACCCAGTTTAATGCCGCGGTTTTCAAATTTAGTCAGCGGACGGTAGCTGGGTTTTTCAGCGTATTCGACTGCGCTATTTTGCAATTGCGCTTCCGCCTTTAACACATCCATTACCCATATAGCGTATTCTTCCCAATCGGTGGCGACATGCAAATAAGCACCCTCACGCAACTTGCTGCAGAGCAATTTAACGAAGGCGGCTTGTATTAAACGGCGTTTGTGATGACGCTTTTTATGCCAAGGATCGGGAAAGAAAATATGGATGCCATCCAGACTGGCATCGGCCAACATGGTATGCAGCACTTCCACCACATCATGCTGAATAATTCGTATGTTAGTGAGCGCCAACTCATCTATTAACTTAAGCAGAGCGCCAACGCCTGGCGTGTGCACCTCAACAGCTAAAAAATCGCAATCGGGCAAAGTTTGGGCGATTTTTGCCGTGGTCTCGCCCATGCCAAAACCGATTTCCAGTATTTTCTTGCTTTCCTGGCGCTGGAATTTTTCATTCAAATTAATGATGCCTGGCGCGTAGTCTATGGCAAATTTAGGTCGCCCAACTTCCAAGGCTTGGGCTTGCGCTTTGGTGACGCGGCCTTGCCTTAAAACAAAACTGCGTATCGGTCGCATTTTTAAATCTTGCGCACTATCGGCGACGGAGTGAGGTAATTTAGTCATACCCGGCATTATAACAATTTGATTGATGCCGACACTTATAAAGTGTGCGATTTATCGCCCTGACTAAATCCAATGAAGGCTATATCCAGGTTTTTAGTCAATGCCATGACTTTAAAGATATCGCCCATTTCTGCGGGCGATAGTAATTTCTGAGCCGCGGCGGCGAGGGGGGCATAGCGACGCATGTCTTCAGGCGACACTTGCGCCATGAGCTTGAGCATGCCGGCATTCATCAAAAATTGGGCTTGACTGCAAAAGCCGGCCAAACTGAGGCCATGATTAACGCCGGCATAGGCAACACCAGTAAAGTCGACATGGGCAGTGATGTCCTGCAAACCGATGTTCACTAATGGATCAGGGTGCGCATGATGCTGATAATGGCACATCAATGTGCCTTGATTGCGTTGCGGGTGGTAATACTCGCGTGCCGAAAAGCCATAATCAATTAAAATAATCGCGCCTCGCTGCAAGCTTAGCGCCAAACTCCCGACCAAGGCCGTGGCCGCTGGGCTAAATTCGGTGAGGTAGCCACTGGGTAAATTCTGTTGCTCCGCCAAGCTTAGCAAATGCGTTTCTGCTATCGCTTTATCCTGCCAAACAAAACCATCCTGCCAAGCCACGCCTCGCTCAAGCAAGTCCTGCTGGGTCACATGGACCAAGTGCACCGGCACCGCATCCAAGACTTCGTTAGCCAAGATCACGCCCTCGAATGCTGCTGGCAAAGCGTTCAGCCATTGCACGCGCTGCAATAAAGCAGGGGGCAAGGTGGCCTGCAAGGTTTCCAATTGCACTTGCCTTAAGTGGTCACTTACTTCCAATATAAAATACTGCTTAGGCAAGCAGTCTAGGCCCGCCAAGGCCAATAATAGGTCGGCCGCCAACTTACCGGTGCCGGCGCCCAACTCCAATAAGTCGCCATGCATCGCTTGAAAAATTTGCGCCACTTGCTGGGCGATGGTGCGCCCAAATAAGCTGGTCATTTCTGGGGCGGTGACAAAATCGCCACCGTCTTTTTGCATTTGGCTGAACTTTTGCCGGCCGGCAGAGTAATAGCCTAGGCCAGGGGCATAAAGCGCTAACTGCATGAAGCTTGAAAAGTCCAACCACCCCCCTGCTAGCGCGATGCGCTCCTGGATGAGCAAGCTCAGTTGCTCGCTGTGTTTTTGGGCGGTGGCCGATGGCTCGGATAATGTCGTCATAGACTTGGATTATAATAGCTAACTATCAAGATGGGATTAAAGCGTGGAAACTGATCTGACAAATAAAGTGGTACTGATTACCGGCGGCGCCAAACGCGTCGGCGCCGCTATTTCACGGCTGTTGCATGCGTCAGGCGCCAACCTGATGATCCATTACAAAAGTTCTCTCAATGAAGCGCGGGCGTTGCAGGCCGAGCTCAATCTGCAGCGCGCTAATTCGGTGGCGATAGTGCAAGGCGATTTATTAAACATCCCCAGCTTACCGAGTTTGGTTCATGAAACAGTTAATCATTTTGGTCGCTTGGACGCACTGATCAATAATGCCTCAACCTATTACGCCAGCGAAATAGGCGACATAGATGAAGCAAAATGGCTAGACCTCATGGGCAGCAACTTGAAAGCGCCTTTGTTCTTATCGCAAGCTGCCGCGGCGGAATTACGCAAAAATCACGGCTGCATCGTCAACATTACCGATATGCACGTCGAACGACCAAAAAAAGGCTACATCGTTTACAGCGTGGCCAAGGCCGGCTTGGTTACCTTAACCAAATCCTTAGCGCATGAATTAAGCCCAGAAGTAAGGGTAAATGCCGTCGCCCCTGGGCCGGTGCAATGGCCGGAAAACAACCCGCAATTCGATGAAGTTTACCGCCAGCGCGTGATTAACCAGACCTTACTCAAACGCGTAGGCGAAGCGGAAGACGTTGCCAAAGCCGTTAAATTTTTGATTGCCGACGCGCCGTTTATCACCGGCCATGTGCTGGCTGTCGACGGTGGCCGTTCTTTAAATCTATAGCCCTATTCATCCTTAAGCCCTCTCCTTTTACCCCTCACCCCTTAGCCTAAAACCATGATTAAACACCTGCCTGCCGAGTACTCGAATAATTTTATTAAGCTACGCAATAGCTTAATCAGCGCTACCGGCAAAGCCATAGGCGATTACAACATGATAGAAGATGGCGACACGGTGCTAGTGTGCATGAGTGGTGGCAAGGACTCGCATGCCATGTTAATGATATTGCTGGCATTGCAAGAGCGCGCGCCCATAGATTTCAAACTCATCGCCATGAACTTGGATCAAAAGCAACCAGGCTTTCCGGCCGATGTATTGCCTGCCTATTTTGAAAAATTGGGCGTGGATTACCGCATCGTCAATGCCGACACCTACTCCATCGTTAAAGAGAAAATTCCCGAGGGCAAAACCACCTGCTCTTTGTGTTCACGGCTACGTCGAGGCGTCATTTACACCACCGCAAAAGAATTGGGCGCCAATAAAATTGCCCTGGGTCACCACCGTGATGACATCGTGGAAACCTTATTTCTTAACCTATTTTTTGGCGCGAAAATGAAAGCCATGCCGCCCAAACTCGCCACCAACGACAAACAAAATGTCGTGATACGCCCCTTGGCTTATTGCAGTGAAAAAGACATTGCCAGCTACGCTAGGCAAATGGCTTTTCCCATCATCCCTTGCGATTTATGCGGCAGCCAGGAAAATTTACAAAGGCAAAAAGTTAAAGACATGCTGCAGGGCTGGGAGCGCGAGCAGCCAGGACGCATCAATAATATCTTCCGTGCCATAGGCAATGTCGAACCCTCGCATTTAGCCGACTTCAATTTATACGACTTTAAAACCCTAAGCCAAGCAAAAGTGGACGACGACGATCCATTGTTTGGTGACATCGCCCAAGCCGACAATGCCTTAAATATAGCCAACAGCAGCGACACACGCATCGAGTTTGTGCGTAAATAAATTATTGGCTTATCCCCATTTACCTTGTTATCATCTAGCTAATTCCCTTAAACGTAGCCCCTTCCCTAGGCATTCATGTCCAAACTGTTAATTGTTGAATCTCCCTCCAAAGCCAAAACCCTGAAAAAATACCTAGGTGGCGACTTTGAGGTGTTGGCCTCGTATGGGCACGTCCGTGACCTCATTCCAAAAAATGGCGCGGTCGATACCAACAACGATTTCACCATGAAATACGACATCATAGAGCGCAATAGCAAGCACGTAGACGCCATTGCCAAAGCGGTGAAAAATGCCGACAGCATCTACCTCGCAACCGATCCGGATCGTGAAGGCGAAGCCATTTCCTGGCATATTGCGGAAATTTTAAAAGGCAAAAATTTACTGAAAAATAAAATCATGAAACGCGTGGTGTTTCATGAAATTACCAAAAATGCCGTGGAGCATGCCATCGCCCAGCCACGCGACATCTCCATGGACATGGTCAATGCACAGCAAGCGCGGCGTGCATTGGACTACTTGGTCGGCTTTAATTTATCGCCCTTACTTTGGAAGAAAATCCGCCGCGGCCTTTCTGCTGGCCGCGTGCAAAGCCCGGCATTACGCTTAATTGTCGAGCGCGAATTGGAGATTGAAGCCTTTAAATCCCAAGAGTATTGGTCGGTTCATTTGGATGCACTAAAACACAGCCACGGCTTTAGCGCTAAGTTATTCCAATTAAACAACCAAAAAATAGAGCAATTTTCGCTGATTAATCACGATCAACAAGCCGACGTGGTTGGCAAACTGCTGCTAGCCAGCGCAGGCAAAACCACCGTTTCACGCGTGGAAAAGAAACAACGCAGTCGCAGCCCGGCCGCCCCATTTACCACCTCGACCTTGCAACAAGAAGCGGTGCGTAAATTAAGCTTTACCACCTCGCGCGCCATGCGTATCGCGCAGCAACTGTATGAAGGTGTAGACGTCGGCAGCGGTACCGTTGGTTTGATTACCTATATGCGTACCGACTCCTTCAATATGGCGGCCGAAGCCATCATGCAAATTCGCGATTACGTGAAAAAGCATTTTGAGCCAGACTACCTACCAACGACGGCCGTTGCCTACAAAACAAAATCCAAAAGCGCACAAGAAGCCCATGAAGCCATACGCCCTACTGACATCAATCGCACGCCGGCTAAGCTTAGGCAATACCTAAACGACGAGCAATTTAAACTCTACGAAATGATATGGAAACGCGCCGTCGCTTGCCAAATGGCGGCAGCGAAATTTGATGCCGTGAGCGTGGACTTAAGCGTGGGCAGCGACGCCAATCTGTTTCGGGCGTCCGGACAAACCTTGGTGTTCCCAGGCTTCATCGCCGTTTACATGGAAGGCACGGACGACGAGGAGGAAGAAGGCGAAAGCAAATTACCGCACTTGGAAACCGGTGAAGTGTTGACGGTAGAAAAAATATACGGTGATCAACATTTTACCGAACCGCCGCCGCGCTACGGCGAGGCCAGCTTAGTTAAAATACTAGAAGAATACGGCATAGGCCGTCCGTCTACTTACGCCAGCATCATCAGCACCTTGCAAGACCGCGAATACGTGTTACTGGACAAAAAACGCTTCACGCCTACCGATGTCGGCCGAGTAGTGAACAAGTTTTTAACTGAGCACTTCACCAAATACGTCGATTACGACTTCACCGCCAACCTGGAAAACGCCTTGGACAGCGTAGCCGAAGGTCAGCGCGAGTGGATTCCATTGATGGATGAATTTTGGCAAGGCTTTAACCAACAACTGCTCAGCAAGGCCGATGTCGACAGGCCAGGCAACGAACTCATAGACGAAGCTTGTCCTAAATGCGGCAAGCCTTTGCAAAAACAACTGAGTCGCTACGGTACCTTTATTGGCTGCACCGGTTACAACGACGAGCCAAAATGCGACTACAAACGCAGCTTAAACGGTGCCGCCCAAGGTGCCAGCGAACCAGTATTAATAGGCTTAGATCAAGCCACGGGTAAAGAAATGTTGCTAATGAATGGCCCGTATGGTCCGTATTTGCAGCTAGGTTTGGCTGTAGAAGGAGACAAGAAAAAACCCAAACGGGTCAGCGTGCCTAAGGAAATTTCTTTGGCCGACATGACGGCAGAAACTGCCAGCATGGTGTTGTCCTTACCCAGGGATTTAGGTCTGCATCCCGACACCCATAAAAAAATCGTGGCCAATATCGGTCGTTTTGGCCCTTACATCAATCACGATGCTAAATTTAAATCCATCCCAAAAACCGATAGCGTGTTTACCATTGATTTAGACGCGGCTGTGGCTTTATTGGCGGCCGCTCACACCGGCCCAGCACCGCTATGCTCGCTGGGCAATCACCCCAGTGAAGACGGTCAAATTGAGATCTATGCGGGTCGTTATGGTCCGTATGTGCAACACGGCAAGCTACGCGCTACCCTACCAAAAAGCATAGAGCCGGAATCGCTGACCCTGGAAGAAGCCTTGGAATTACTCATGGCTAAAGCCGCGAAAGGAGAGCCAGCGAAAAAACCAGTTGCTAGAAAATCGGCCGCTAAGAAAACCGTTGCCAAAAAAGCGCCTGTTAAAAAAGCCAGCAGCGCTAAGCCTGCGGCTAAAAAAACCCCAGCTAAAGCAGCCACCAGCAAGAAAACCAGCGTAAAAAAACCAGCCAGCAAGTAATTGCCAGGCATAAAAAAAGCGGCTTATTAGCCGCTTTTTTGCATCCCGCTCGGTTAGCCGTTGACGCGATGCCCTAATGAGGCCATTTCATTGTGCTCTATCCATTTACGAATGCGATTGGCATCGCCTATGCGGGACATTTTTCCCACGGAATTTAACAACACGATAATCATCGGTTGGCCAGAAATCTCCGCCTGCATCACCAAGCAACGGCCAGCCTCATTGATAAAACCGGTCTTGGACAAGCCTATCACCCAATCGCCACGCCTAACCAAGGCATTGGTATTAACAAAGTTATTGGAGCCACCGTGTAAGGTAATCTCTTGCGAAGCGGCTGTGCTCACTTGGCGTATCTCAGGGTAGTGGTAAGCTGCATTGACCATTTTGGCCAAATCCTCAGCAGTCGACACATTGGCACTGTCTAAACCGGTGGCATCGTAAAAATGCGTGGCGTTCATGCCCAATAAAGCCGCTTTGCGATTCATCGCGCTTAAAAAAGCCTGCATGCCACCCGGGTAATTTCTGCCCAATGCAGAAGCCGCGCGGTTTTCAGACGACATTAAGGCCAGTTGCAACAATTCTGCGCGCGTGAGTTCCGTGCCTACCGACAACCTAGAGTGTGTGCCTTTAAGGTAATCCACATCTTGATTACTGATGGCCAGCACTTCGTCCATAGGCAAATGCGCGTCCAACATGACCATGGCGGTCATTAATTTCGTGACGGAAGCGATAGGGGTGGGTTGATTGGTGTTTTTTTCAAACAGCTTTTCGCCGGTTAACTGATTAATCACCAGTACTTTGGAAGAAGCCAATTGCAGTGGGCCGCTGCCATCGTAGGCCATGGCGTAAACCACTTTATGTTTACGGCTAGCCAGCCTGTGGTGACGGCTTTTTGAGGAAACTTTGTGTTTTTTACTGATGTGGGCTTTGTGTTTGTGCGACTTTTTACCTTCTGCATACACTGACATAGGCGCAAAACTAAGCATGATCGCCATGTAGAAAAGTATAAATTTACGCATAGTAAAGCCCATTTGTTTGTTGTCCATCATGCAGTTACAGACGAATACTATATAAAAACTTTAGCTTTGTCATCAATATATTTTACTATTTAGCCATTTAAATTCTAAAAATTTAAATGCGTATAATTGGATTAAGGCTAAAATAATCCTTCACTTTAAACACAGTCTCATTAACGCCCATGCAAACCCCTGATTCTTTATTTTACAGCGCCGAACATTTATGGACCAAAGCCACAGCAGACGGCTTGTGGGAAGCCGGCATCACCGATTACGCGCAGGATTTGCTAGGTGACATTGTCTTTATCCAAGCCCCAGCAGTGGGCAGTAAACTAACCGCCCATGAGCCTTGCGGCCTAGTGGAATCGGTCAAGACCGGCTCGGATTTGCATGCTTTGCTGGACGGCACGGTGACGGAAATCAACCAGGCATTGATCAACGGTCCGGAATTAATTAACGACAAACCTTACCAAGCCTGGATATTTAAATACCAATTGGCTGAAGGTCAGGACACAAGCAGTTTAATGAATGCAGCGGCTTACCAAGCGCTAATAGCCAGCCTATAAGAAACGCGCCCTAGGCGCGCACATCAGTCGATTTGATGTCGTAGCCACGGTCGCGGTAAAAACGAAACTTCAAGCGGGCAGCGGCTTTATCGTCCTCACCCGAGCTAACCAACTCCACCAAATAACGAAATCGACTGAAAAAAGGCGGATGCTGATCATGCAAATTAATCAGCACGTCATCTTTGCTTAGGCTTTCATGCTCGTGGCTAACCGTGATGGGCGACTGCGGCATAAGTGCAGCGTGATCGCTGCTAGCTAAAAAGCTAGTGGCCGAGTGCTGCCAAAGCGCCGCTTGCACCGCCTCGTTCATCGCTGCGCCCGGGGTAAACACCATCAGTTCACGGCCTTTTGCCAGTGCTTTTTCACACAGTTCGCTGGTTTTAGCCAGCTTATCGTCTACGTTAAAAAAGAATTCCACCCGGGTCATGGTTTAAGCTTTAAGCTTGATTTGCCCGTTGCACCAAAAATTCAGTAAGCAAAGGCACAGGGCGACCCGTGCCGCCTTTTTCTTTGCCGGATTTCCATGCCGTACCGGCCACATCCAGATGCGCCCAATCGTATTTTTTTGCAAAACGTGCCAAGAAGCAGGCAGCGGTGATGCTGCCGGCCGCACGGCCGCCTATGTTGGCCATATCGGCAAAATTACTGTCCAATAAAGACTGGTAATCCTCCCACATCGGCATATGCCAAGCCCTATCTAGCGACACCACACCCGCTTGCAAGAGCTCGGCCGCCAAGGCATCGTTATTACTAAACAAACCGCTGGCATGGTGACCTAAGGCGATGACACAAGCACCGGTTAAGGTGGCCACGTCGATTACGGCACTGGGTTCAAAACGCTCAACGTAGGTCAACGCGTCACACAAAATCAAACGCCCTTCTGCATCGGTGTTTAGCACTTCTATGGTCAAGCCTGACATGCTGGTTAATACGTCGCCCGGTCTAGTTGCGCGGCCATCTGGCATGTTCTCACAAGTAGGAATGACGCCTATGACGTTCAAGGGCAAATTCATCGCCGCGATAGCTTTAAAGGTGCCCAAAACGCTGGCCGCACCGCACATATCGTATTTCATTTCATCCATTTCGCTACCGGGTTTTAATGAAATACCGCCGGTATCAAACGTGATACCCTTGCCCACCAACACCACCGGCTTTTGCTCTTTTTTGCCCTTTAAGTGCTGCATGATAATGAATTTTGGTGGCTCTTCACTGCCTTGAGCTACACCCAAAAATGAACCCATACCAAGTTTTTTTAAGGCATCGCGTTCCAGCACCTCAACTTTAAATTGATAGGTTTTGCCTAAGGCCAACGCTTGCTCAGCCAAATAGCTTGGCGTGCAGACATTGGGTGGCAAATTACCTAAGTCCTTAGCCAAACTCACCCCGGCAGCCAAGGCCTGGCCATCGGCCAAACCGGTTTCAGCGGCAGACAGCTCGCTTGCGCTCACGTTTATGGTTAACTTAGCGATGCCTTTTTTCGGGCTGGCTTGCTCTTCTTTTCTTTTGATGGCGGCAAATTTGTAGCTGGCATCCAAGGCCGCTTCGCTTAAATACGCCACTTTACGTTGGGCGCTTAATGCCTTAACAGGCAATTGTGCCAAGCAGGTGGTCGCATCCAATGCCCCACTTTTTTCCAAGGCCTTGATGGAAGCCCTCACCGCTTTGGTGTATTGCTTTTCGGCAAAATCCGCTTGTTTACCCAAGCCCACTAACAGCAAGCGACGGCTAGTCAAGCCTGGCACGTGGTGCAACATCAAGGTTGCCTCCAATTTGCCATCCATGTCACCGTCTGCAAGCAACTTGCTAATCATGCCCTTGCTCGCAAGGTCTATTTCTTGTGCCGCCTCAGACAGCACTTTTGCTTCGTAGACACCGACGACCAGACAATCACTCTGTGTTGCTGCCGCATTAACGTTTTTTATGCTAAATTCCATGTTGCCAACCTTATTAAAATGTTAAGTGAATTATCGCGGTTTTTAGACGCAATTCCTAGTTGAAAATAGACCGCCCAAGCAATTCATTATAACGACCACTCACTCATGCTCTTTAAGCGCTCACTTATTAAAGAATTAATCGCCACCGCCAGCAGCGCTTTGCTGGTTTTGGTCGGCGTGGTGATAGCGCAACGCGCCGGTTATCTAATCCAATTGGCCGCCAAAGGGGTGCTGCCAAACGACGCCATCAGCACCGTGCTGGGCTTTAACCTTATCCGCTTTCTACCCATGCTGCTGTCTTTAAGTTTGTTTTTAGCCGTCTTGCTAACCTTGACGCGCTGGTACAGAGACTCGGAAATGGTCATTTGGTTTAGTTCGGGATTAAGCATTAAACAATGGGTGCGACCGATACTGGCATTTAGCCTACCCTTCGTCTTCATCATAGGCTTGCTAAGCTTATTTGTTACGCCATGGGCCATTAACAAAGTCGAGCAGTACCGTTCACAATTAAAGAGTCGTGACGAATTGAGCACCATCAGCCCCGGTGTGTTTAAGGAATCCAGTCACGCCGATCGGGTATTTTTTGCCGAAAGCTTTGATGACCTGGGTAAGGTAGTCAAAAATGTCTTTGTGCAAACCAAACAAGACGACAAGGTCAGCCTAATCGTTGCCACACAGGGCCATCGCTACATCGAAAAAAATGGCGACAATTATTTAATCATGCAAAACGGCCGGCGTTATTACGGCAAACCGGGTAGCGCTGAATTTTCCACCACCGAGTTTGAGCAATACGCCATACGCGTGGATGC
>SXLB01000001.1 GCA_005777825.1 Methylotenera sp.
CCAGTGAGCAGGCCGAGCCGGCCAGCCCGCGCAGCAAGCCTCGCCAAAGCAGCAATGACTTTCCGCGCGTGGATGCCGATTTGCAAAATCAACGCGACGCCAAACGCCAATCCATATTAGAGGCCGAGCTCAAGGCCGAAAAAGCCGCCTTAAGCCTAGCCAAAGAGACCTATGCACTTGAGGCCGCTAAGCCCGAGATAGCGAAGCAGAAAAACAGCGATGGTACGGTGTCGACTTATCGCAACATGGCCAAATTCAATGAAAAAATGAAACCCTTGCAAGCCGAAATAGACAACCATCAAAACAACATCGAATTGCTGCAAAAAGAATTAAATGGCATGCGTTAATGGCCAAGCGTTAATTTATGTTTAGCCTAGCTTAAAGTTGGTCTGGCTTTTGCTTTAATCATAGTATGATCAACCTACCCAATTTAATTTAAGCCTCATTATGGTCCACGCTATTCCCAATCGTTTTACTGGCTTAGAGCACCTCGCCACCGCGATCATCCTGCTTAATGCAGAAAACCGCGTGGTCTACATCAACCCAGGCGCCGAGATTACTTTTGCCTTTAGTGCTACGCACGTGACCGGCATGCTCATCAACGAGGTGTTTCCTAATTGTGAAATTTTAATGTTGGCGGTGAATAACGCCACCAAACAACAAAGTCCGTTTCGTGAGCACGAATTTGCCATCAGCACACATCGGCAGTTGTCTTTCGCCGTCACCTGCACTGTCACGCCGATTGACACGCCAGATGCCTGCTTGATTTTAGAGTTTCAACAAATGGACGCGCAATTGCGCATCGCCCGTGAAGAACGCATGCTGATTCAACAGCAAGCCAACGCCGAATTGTTGCGCAACTTGGCGCACGAAATACGCAACCCATTGGGCGGTTTACGTGGTGCGGCGCAATTGCTGGAACACGAGCTGCCTTCACCCAGCTTGCGTGAATACACCCAGGTCATCATTAAAGAAGCCGATCGTTTGCAGTCGCTGATGGACCGATTGCTGATTCCGCATCGCGCCCCTAAATACCAACCCACCAACATCCACGAGGTGTTAGAGCGGGTGCGCAGCCTGCTCATGGCCGAATCCGCCAAGGGCTTGGTGATTAAACGCGATTACGATTTAAGCCTACCCGAACTCATAGGCGATCGAGAAAAACTCATACAAGCAGTGCTCAACATTGCCCGCAATGCCGTGCAAGCCATGCAAGGGCAAAACAAAACCGATAGCCAACTGAGCTTCAGAACCCGCGCAGAACGGCAAGTGACGCTGGCGCGTAAACGCTACCGGGTGGCGATTAAATTGGAAATTATCGATAACGGCCCCGGTATCCCGAACGACATACGAGAACGCATTTTTTACCCTTTGGTATCGGGTAGCGAGGGCGGCACAGGCTTAGGCCTCACCTTGGCGCAAACCTTTATTACCCAACACCACGGCATGATTGAATGCGAAAGCAAACCCGGCCATACCTGCTTTACCATATTGCTACCAATAGAAACCTCGGCCATTAAACCGACAACCATAAAGAATTAAATTCACGGCCTGTGGCCGCGAATACGCTGCATTTTAAATAGTGAGAACCGCATGAAACCAATTTGGATTATTGACGACGACAAATCGATACGCTGGGTATTTGAAAAAGCCCTGTCGCGCACCGACCTGGAATTTAAAACTTTTTCTTCGGTGGCCGAAGCGATCAACGCCTTAGAGCACGAGCAACCGCAAGTGGTGGTCAGTGACATTCGCATGCCCAATGGCTCGGGTTTGGATTTTTTGACTGAAATCAAACAAAAATTTCCCGACATTCCGGTCATCATCATGACCGCCTACTCCGATTTGGAAAGCGCGGTGGCGGCGTTTCAAGGTGGCGCCTTTGAGTATTTAGCCAAACCGTTTGATGTCGACCAAGCCATGGACGTGATTAAACGCGCCGTGGAAGAAAGCACCCGCCAATTCACCGAGGCCGTGGTAGAAGAAGACACGCCGGAAATCATAGGCCAAGCACCGGCCATGCAGGAGGTTTTTAGGGCCATAGGCCGCTTAAGTCGATCGCATGCTACCGTATTGATCAACGGCGAATCCGGCAGCGGCAAAGAACTGGTGGCGCGCGCCTTGCACCGGCACAGCCCACGCGGCGATAAACCTTTTATTGCCATTAACACCGCGGCCATCCCAAAAGACCTGCTTGAATCCGAACTGTTTGGCCACGAGCGTGGTGCGTTTACCGGCGCGCAAGCCGCCAGACGCGGCCGTTTTGAGCAAGCCGACACCGGCACGCTGTTTTTAGACGAGATAGGTGACATGCCGGCCGATTTGCAAACGCGCTTATTAAGGGTGCTAAGCGACGGCCAGTTTTACCGCATAGGTGGCCATCAGCCGATTAAAGTGAACGTGCGCATCATAGCCGCCACCCACCAAGACTTAGAAGAACGCGTTAAACAAGGT
This sequence comes from Methylotenera sp., assembly GCA_005777825.1. GTDB lineage: Bacteria > Pseudomonadota > Gammaproteobacteria > Burkholderiales > Methylophilaceae > Methylotenera. Next base: position 2,455 of record SXLB01000001.1, read on the forward strand.
CTGTTCCGTGAAGACTTATTTCACCGCCTCAATGTAATCCGCCTTCGCCTACCCGCTTTGCGCGAACGCCGCGAGGACATCCCGCTGCTAATCAAGCATTTCTTGCAACACAGTGCCACCGAATTGGGTGTGGAGGCCAAGCAACCCTCAGCCGCCGCCTTGCAATACTTAAGCGCGGTCAATTGGAGCGGCAACGTAAGGCAATTGGAGAACGTTTGCCATTGGCTCACCGTGATGGCGCCCGGGCAAAACATAGAAATCGCCGATTTGCCACCCGAACTGAAGGAGGACAGCAGCAAATCCAGCGCAGCCATTTCCTGGCAAGAAGGCTTGGCCAGTGAAGTGATGGGCGCATTAAACCGCGGCGAACAAAATGTGTTGGAAACCCGCACGCAGATTTTTGAACGCATCCTCATTACCATGGCGCTCGAACACACTAGAGGTCGGCGCATAGAAGCAGCCAATCAACTGGGTATGGGCCGAAACACGCTCACGCGTAAAATTCAAGAACTGGGGATAGAAGAATAGTGATAGTGCTGCGAAGTTTGCTAATGCCTTACGGCATTGGCGTTCGCCTATTATTGGCAAAAAAAGTTTAATTCGCGGTGCACAAAATCGTTCGTTTGCACCTTATCTAAAACCTTATAACCACTTGGGCAAGTCCGCTGGGCTTTTCTAAAGCAACTGTCCCATCCTTCGGCTATACCATTGCATGTCGTTTTAAAGCTGTTATTGCTTAAAGATAA
>SXLB01000059.1 GCA_005777825.1 Methylotenera sp.
GCCAGCTTGGTCACCGCCAACAATGCCTTGCTGCGCGAGTTTTTGCAGGAACAACAAGACATCGTGGTGAAACCATTGGATGGCATGGGCGGCAGCAGCGTATTCAGATTAAAAACCAAGGACCCCAATTTAGGCGTGATCTTGGAAACCATCACCGATTTTGGCCGCCGTACCATCATGGCGCAACGCTATTTGCCGGAAATTTTACAAGGCGACAAGCGCATCATCATGATAGACGGCGAGCCCTTGCCTTATGCCTTAGCCCGCATTCCCATGGTGGGCGAAACGCGCGGCAATTTGGCGGCCGGCGGTACCGGTGTGGCCCAAGCCTTAAGCAAACGGGACTTAAGCATAGCGCATACGGTGGGCCCAGTCTTAAAACAAGCCGGCTTGTTTTTTGTGGGCTTAGACGTGATAGGCGATTATTTAACCGAAATCAACGTCACCAGCCCCACCGGCATGGTGGAAATTGCCCAGCAAACCGATTGCCGGCCAGCCGCCGTGTTCATGGATGCCTTAGAGCGGCAGACCTAGCATGCGCTATTTAGCCTTGCTTTTAAGCGTGTTGCTCTGCGGCTGTGTTAAGCCACCGCTCTACCATAGCCAGAGCTATGTGTTTGGCACCTTAGTCGATATCAGCATTTACGGTGAGACCGATGAGCGAGCAGCGACGCTCGCCAATCACGTGCAGCAGGACTTGCAAAATTTACACCGTAGCTTGCATGCATGGAAGCCCGCGTCGGCCGATCAATTAAGTGAACTGGGGCAAGTAAATGCTGCCTTTGCGCAAGGTCGCAGCTTGGCTGTGGCCCCAGACTTGGCGGCCATGCTAGTGGACGCCCGGCAATTATCTAGCCTATCCGATGGCTTGTTTAATCCGGCCATAGGCCATTTAATTGGCACTTGGGGCTTTCAGCGCGATGAATTTAGTGCTCAGCCTATTGCCACGCTAGCCATTCAAAAATGGCAAGATGCTAAGCCGAGCATGGCTGACATCGTCATAGAGGGCGAGCGCATACGCAGCAAAAATAGCGCAGTGAAATTGGATTTAGGCGGTTACGCCAAAGGCTATGCCTTGGATAGGGCGGTGGCTTATTTGCGCCAGCAAGGCGTGCAGCATGCCTTGATTAATATAGGCGGCAACATCATCGCCATGGGTCAGCACGGCGATCAACCTTGGCGAGTTGGCATACAGCACCCGCGTTTGCCCAATGCCATGGCCACCTTGGATTTGCCCGATGGTTGGGCGATAGGCACGTCGGGGGATTACCAGCGCTACTTCATGTTAGACGGTCAACGCTATTGCCATATTATTGATCCGCGCACCGGCTACCCCGCCAAGCACATGCAATCGGTCACCGTGTTGGTGCCACCGCAAGCAGTTGGCAAGGCGGGTGCAGGGGTGTTGTCGGACGTCGCTAGCAAACCCTTATTCATCGCCGGGGTGACGCAGAGTGAGCACTATGCGCACGTTTTTGCTATTCAAGATTACCTATTGATAGACGACACTGCTGCGGCCTATGCCAGCAGCAGCCTAGCCAAAAAACTGCATTGGTTGGCCAAGCCAGCTAAGCTCACCACCATCAGTCAGCATGCTCAACCTTAAATCCATACATAAGCACTTATTGCTAGGCGATTGGCTGGTGTTGTTGCTGGCGGCGCTGTTGGTTTGCCTGTCTTTCCTGAGCTTGTGGCAGAATGCGCCGGCCGCCAAAGTGCAGATTAGCCTGGCCGATAAAGTTTACGCCACCTACAGCCTTAACCAAGCGCGCGAGATTCATGTGCGTGGGCCTTTGGGTGAGGCGGTGATCCAGATTGCCAAGGGCAAAGCGCGCTTTGCTAAATCGCCTTGCAGCAGCCAATATTGCGTGCATCAAGGCTGGCTGAGTAAGGCCGGTCAAGTGGCCATATGCATACCCAATCAAATCAGTTTAGCGCTAGTGGGCGAGGCCAAACCCTATGACACGCTCAATTATTAGGGTGGATTAGAGCGGTGCTAAAGCATTTCCACCCCAGTCTAGACGATCACCGCATCGCCAAGTTAGCGGCGTTTGCCATAGCCTTGCACATGCTAGAAGCAGTTGTGCCCTCACCCTTGCCTGGCGTTAAGCCTGGTATCGCCAACATCGTGACTTTGTACGTGATGTATCAATACGGTTTTGCCACGGCGGCCTGGGTCAGTCTATTGCGGGTGCTGGCCAGCAGCTTGCTATTAGGCCAGTTTTTATCACCCGGTTTTGCCTTGAGTTTGGCCGGTGCCGGTTTAAGTTTGGCGAGCCTGTATGCAGGCATGCACTTGCCTAAAAAATGGTTTGGCCCAGTCAGCTTAAGTGTCTTAGCGGCCTTTGCCCACATAGCCGGGCAATTGCTGGTGGTGCGCTTTTGGCTGATACCGCATGCAGGTGTGGCCTATTTGGTGCCGGTGTTTGCTGTCGCTGCGCTGCTCTTCGGCACCATCAATGGGCTGATCACGGCGCAATTACTCAAGCGCTAGTGCGCATTAACGAATCAACTCGCGCCAACTGGCGCGTTTGCCAGAAAATTTTCTGCCATCATTAAAGGCCGCATTGGGGCCGAGTTGCGGGGTAGGGTTGTTGTCACCCGTGTAATTCAATTTAGGTTTGCCATTAATATAAAGTAGGTTAATTCCTACCGGCGCCGCACTGGTTTTCGTGCCTGTAGGGTTAACGACCGTGGTGAAGACGGCGCCACCGGTTTTAGCTTCAAAATAGTTTATCCAGCCATAGCCATTTGATCCACAAGTTTGCGTGGAGGGAACCATGGTTGGCACGATAAGCGGTGCCCGTGGCCGGCATTTCTCTGCCTAGGCCTTTATGTTAAACTAGTCCGAGTGGATTTTTTAAAGATAAAGGCTGGCTAATGCAAAAAATCAGGGTAACGCTTTTGCTCGCCATGCTGTTTTTTTGTGCGCTATCCGGCTGTGGCACCAAAGGCCCTTTGTACATTCCCGAGCGGCAGTACCCTCAGCCTAGCACCACTAACCCATAAACCACCATTTACTATAACTTTCTTAAGCGCCCAACGTGAATTCATTTGCCATTAAAAACAATCACTTGCACGTAGAAAAACGCGCTCTAGCCGATATTGCTCGCGAGTTTTCCACGCCCTGTTACGTCTATTCCAAAGACGCGCTTACGCAGGCCTTTAACAACTTCAGTGCCGGCTTTGCCGATTGTCAGCATTTGGTTTGTTTTGCTGTAAAAGCCAACCCCAACTTAGCCATCTTGAATTTATTTGCGCGATTGGGCGCCGGTTTTGATATCGTTTCAGGGGGCGAGTTGGCGCGTGTGTTGGCCGCCGGAGGCGACCCGAAAAAAATAGTGTTTTCTGGTGTGGGTAAAACCGAAGCCGAAATGCAAGCGGCACTAAACGCCGACATCTTTTGTTTTAACGTGGAATCGGCCAGTGAATTGAAGCGGCTCAATCAAGTGGCGCTTAGAATGGGCAAGGTGGCACCGGTCTCGTTGCGGGTCAACCCTAATGTCGATGCAAAAACCCACCCTTATATTTCCACCGGTTTAAAAAACAATAAATTTGGCGTGGCTTACGAAGAGGCCTTGGGCATTTACGAACAAGCCGCCAGCATGCCTGGCATTGCCATCCACGGTGTGGATTGCCACATTGGGTCGCAAATTACCGAGCTGTCGCCTTTTCTGGATGCCTTTGATCGCGTCTTGGCCTTGGTGGATGCCTTGGCGGCAAGGGGCATTGCCGTGCAACACATCGATGCCGGTGGCGGCATAGGCATTGCTTATCAAGGTGAAACCCCACCTGAATTCAGTGTGTATGCGGCGGCCATGCGCGCTAAAATCGCCGGTCGTGATATTAAATTGGTGTTTGAGCCAGGTCGAGCCTTAGTTGGCAACGCCGGCGTGCTATTGACCAAAGTGGAGTATTTAAAACACACTGAAGCGAAAAATTTTGCCATCGTCGATGCCGCCATGAACGATTTAATGCGGCCGGCTTTGTACGATGCCTACCATGATATTCAAGCCGTATCGCCACGTGAGGGTGTGGCGACCAACTATGAAATCGTTGGCCCAGTATGCGAAACCGGGGATTTTTTAGGTCACGATAGACGCTTAAATCTGCAAGAAGGGGACGTGTTGGCGATCATGTCGGCCGGTGCCTACGGCATGAGCATGGCCAGCAATTACAATACAAGAGGGCGTGCCGCTGAGGTGATGGTGGATGGTGATAATTGCCATTTAATTCGCCAGCGCGAGCAAATTAGCGATCTCTACGCCTTAGAGAAAATCTTGCCTACAGAGGCTTAATCAAAAATAACGGTTTTGTTGGCGTACAGCAAAATGCGATTTTCGATGTGCCAACGCACCGCTTTAGATAACACCACACGCTCCAAATCCCGACCTTTTTGGATCAAGTCTTCCACTTGATCGCGGTGCGAGATGCGGTCTATGTCTTGCTCAATAATCGGACCTTCATCCAGCACTTCAGTAACGTAATGCGCGGTTGCGCCTATCAATTTAACCCCACGTTCAAATGCCCTATGGTAGGGCTTGGCACCAATGAAAGCCGGCAAGAAAGAGTGGTGAATATTGATGATTTGTTTAGGGTAACGCGCGACGAAATCCGCCGATAAAATTTGCATGTAACGTGCCAACACGATGAGGTCAATTTGGTATTGATCAAACAAGGCAAATTGCGCGGCCTCAGCCGCGGCTTTGGTGTCTTTAGTGACCGCGATGTAATGAAAGTCCACGCCGTAAAATTTAGCTAAGGCTTCGGTGTCGCGGTGGTTGCTAATAATCAGTGGTATGTCGCAAGCCAGTTCACCGTTTTTGTGCCTGTGCAATAAATCGGCTAAGCAATGGTCGTATTGCGACACCATGATGGCCACGCGCAAGGGTTTTTGCGATAGGTTCAACTGCCACTGCATGTTAAAGCGCTGAGCAATCGCCGTAAAATGCGCTTCAAAATCATCGGTTGCCAAGCTAAAGCCCGCTAAATCCCATTCCACACGCATCAAGAATAAATTGTTTTCTGCGTCTTGGTGTTGGTCCGCATGCAAAATATTGGCATTGTGTTGATATAAAAACTCGGCGATAGCGGCAACAATGCCTTTGCTATCCGGGCAGGTGATCAACAAGGTGGCGGTATTTTTAATGGGGCTGGGGTTCATTTTTTTAAGAGGACTCGAGTTCAAAGTGACATTTAGCGTATGCTGTTAGGTTAATATGTGAATTATACCTTAAGTTAATTTAACAAATATAAAGTGCGTATGACAGACAGCATGCAAGCAGCTACTAAAATTGTATTGGCTACCCCAAGAGGTTTTTGTGCCGGTGTAGACAGAGCCATCACCATTGTCGAGCAAGCCTTGGAGAAATTTGGTGCGCCTATCTACGTGCGAAACGAGGTGGTGCACAACAAATTCGTGGTTGATGGCTTGCGCGCTAAAGGCGCTATTTTCGTCAAGAACCTGGATGAAATTCCCCCAAACAGCACAGTTATTTTTAGTGCACACGGCGTGTCCAAAGCGGTTCGGGCCGAAGCGGAAGATAGAGGCTTGGTTGCCTACGATGCTACCTGTCCCTTGGTAACCAAAGTGCATATTGAAGTTGAAAAAATGCAATTAGCGGGCATGGAAATTGTCATGATAGGGCATAAGGGGCACCCAGAAGTGGAAGGCACAATGGGGCAAACTGAAGCAGGGGGTATGTACTTAGTGGAAACCCAAGAAGATGTAGCCCAATTAAAGGTTAAAGATCCCTTAAGGTTGGCATTTGTTACGCAAACCACGTTATCCATGGACGATGCCACCACGGTGATTGAGGCCTTAAAAGCTAAATACCCAAACATACACGCGCCTAAAAGCGAAGACATCTGTTACGCCACGCAAAATCGCCAAGACGCGGTCAAGCTGATGGCCAAAGATTGCGATTTGGTGATTATTGTTGGTTCGCCGAACAGCTCCAATTCCAACCGTTTGCGAGAGGTGGCCGAGAAGCAAGGCGTAGAAGCCTATATGGTGGATAACGCCAGCTACCTGCAGGCATCGTGGTTAGTGGGTAAAAAGAAAATTGGCGTCTCTGCCGGTGCCTCCGCGCCAGAAGTGCTGGTTAAGGAAGTCATCAGTCAATTGCAGCACATGGGCGCGCAACAGGTTGAAGAGTTAAAAGGGGTGATAGAAAGCGTGGTGTTTCAACTGCCAAAAAACCTAACGGCGGCAGCAAGTAAAAAACCTTAATACCATCATCCCATCATCCCGTCTGCTCAAAGCACTGTAATTCCTAAATCAACGATGTTTAAAACCCCTGCTTCTGCCTTGGTACTCATACATACCGTGGACCTGCAAGTGCTGATTATGGAGCGTGCCGATAAGGCGGGGTTTTGGCAATCGGTGACCGGCAGTTTGGAGGCCGGCGAAACGCCCAGGCAGGCCGCCATACGCGAGGTCTTAGAAGAAACTGGCCTAAACGCGGAGCAGTATGACTTGCAAGATTGGCAGGTGGCAAATACCTACGAAATCTACCCGCATTGGCGTTACCGTTATGCGCCTGGGGTCATTAGCAATGTCGAGCACCAGTTTGCCTTAGTCTTGCCGAGTGCCTTGCCCATACACTTGGCGCCCGATGAACACCTGCAATATGCCTGGGTGGATTGGCGAGAAGCGGCGCAGCGGGTTTTTTCCTGGACCAATGTCGACGCCATCAAAAGATTAGCTGAGCGTCACCAATTATCGTTATAAAATAAGCGCCTGTTTTTTACACATAACCCTTAATCCGATTAAACACCATGCAAGTATCCGCTATTAAATTTGAAAAATTCCAAGCCAGCCTCGATGACGAATGCCAGCAACGCATCATTGCCGCCAAGCAAGCCTTAGGTAAGCGCTTGGTGATTTTGGGCCACCATTATCAAAACGAAAGCGTGTATAGGCATGCCGATTACACCGGTGATTCGCTCAAGTTATCGCGTTATTGCGAAAGTTTGGATGCCGAGTACATCGTCTTTTTGGGTGTGCATTTTATGGCGGAAGTGGCGGATATTTTGAGCCGTCCTGAGCAGATTGCTATTTTGCCAGACTTGGCGGCAGGTTGCTCTATGGCCGACATGGCCAACTTAGCTAAAGTCGAACGCAGCTACCGCGAGTTGAATAAAGTATTGAATTTTGATGAAGCCATCACGCCCGTTACCTACATCAATTCCGCTGCCGATTTAAAAGCCTTTTGTGGTGAGCATGGAGGCATAGTTTGCACCAGCACCAATGCGCCTAAGATATTAGAGTGGAGTTTTAAGCAGCGGGAAAAAGTGTTGTTTTTCCCCGATCAAAATTTAGGCCGCTGGTCTGGCCATCAGATGGGCATTCCGCTCGAACAAATGCCGGTTTGGGATCCAGATTTACCCATGGGTGGGCTAACCGAAGTGCAAATTAAAAGTGCAAAAATCTTGTTATGGAAGGGCCACTGCGCGGTTCACCAAATGTTCCGCTTGCAAAACATCACGCAATTCCGAGCAGCGCACCCCGATGGTTTGGTGATCTCGCACCCGGAAGCGCCTTATGAAGTGTGTTTAAATTCCGACTTTGTTGGCTCCACCGAATACATACTGAAAACCGTCAGTGAAGCACCGGCTAACTCTAAATGGCTAGTGGGCACCGAGCTGAATTTGGTTAACCGTTTGGCCGAGCAAATGAAACCGCAAGGTAAATTGGTGCAATTCATGAGCCACGTGGTGTGCGAGTGTTCCACCATGGCCAGAATCGATCCGCAGCATTTGGCGTGGGTGTTGGAGAATTTGTTGCAAGGTCAGGTGGTCAATCAAATTAAAGTGCCTGAACACGAAGCCAAGCTGGCTAAATTGACTTTAGAGCGCATGCTTGCGGCCTCTTAAGCCAGGCTAATCCACGACTAAGCGTTGCACCACTTTGCCCTGCATTAAGTGCGAGGCTATGATCTCATCGATGTCGTCGTTGTCGATAAAGCTGTACCAAATCGCTTGTGGGTAAATCACCATCAAGGGACCGGCATCGCACCTATCCAAGCAGCCGGCACGGTTAATGCGCACCTTGCTCTCGCCACTTAAACCCAAACTCTTCACCCGTGCTTTCATGTAGTCAAACGCGGCTTCCGCGCCTTTGTTCATGCAGCAGGCGGCACCGGCTTCGCGTTGGTTTAAGCAGAAAAAAACGTGGTGTTGAAAGTGGCTCATGGTGGTGGGGATTATTGGTGGGGAAGACTTAACTATATAAGGCTTTAGTCCCCACTGGCAAGGCTGTCTTCTTTGGTGAAGGTCCATGTGCGGGTAATGCTTAATATATCGATCTCGCTTTGCACGTCATCAGGAAAGCGCGCGTAAGGCGCGCCCAATTCCACAATGTGTTTGGCCGCTTCGTCCAGCAATTTGTGACCGGAGCTGCGGTTAAGCTCTATGGATTCTATGCTGCCGTCGGCATTAATCGATACCGTCATCTGCAATTGCCCATATAACTTTAAGTTTCTGGCCGCTTCCGGGTAATTTAGGTTACCAATTTTTTCTACTTTTTGCCGCCATGCTTCAACGTATAAAGCGTATTTGTATTCCTTGGTTCTGGCGCCTATGAATTTACGTTTAGGGCGTTTTTGGTAGACGTCTTGTTGCTTGGCGATCAGTGCCTCCAATCTGTCCATCTCCATGGCTGCTGAGGCCATGTCGTGCACATCGATGGCACGGGTGGGCGTGGTTTGCTGGCCCGTTTGCACTTCTTGCGCGCTGGCTTTTTGCGCTGGCTGTGACTCCACGGCCTTGCTGGCTTGCAATTGCGTCATTAATTCTCGCGCTTGTTTTTCCAAGCTGGCCACGCGTTTTTGTGCTTGGCTCTGTTCGGCCTTTTGTGGCGCGGCTTGGCCGCCTGCTTGGGTTTTTTCTTGCGCCTGAAGCGCGGCTTGGCGTTGACTGCTGGCTGCTAATGCAGATTGCATTTTTCGGTTTTGGTTGGTGTTGCCGCCTCGATCCAGATTGGCTTGCGCCAACACATCGGCTTTCTGTGGTTTGTTATGGGTTTTGGCATTCACTAGACTGACGTCCAGTACCGGCATGCTGTCGGCCATTTTTTTTAAGTCGGGGCTAAAGTGCACGCTGAGTAGGACTAGGTGTATGAGCACAGACACATAAATAGCCGTGCGTATCAGCGGCATGGCCTGTAATTTTTCACGCACGCGTTTTAGCAAAAGATTACTCAGCACTAAATTTTAATGTGAGCGCATCCAGTATTTTTTGGTGCACCCCACCAAAGCCACCGTTACTCATGACCAATACCGAGTCACCGCTGTCCGCTGCTGCTACGATGGCGCTGACCATGGTGGCTAGGTTATCGTAGACTTGCGCCTTATGGTGTATCGGGGCCAATGCAGCACTGGCATCCCA
>SXLB01000060.1 GCA_005777825.1 Methylotenera sp.
CGGCAATCACGCCGTCTTTCATCGGGCGTATGGCTTGAATGTTGGAAGGCGAACGACCCAACATGCCTTTTGCTTCCGCACCCACGGCCAACAATATTTTCTTGCCGCCTGGCCCGCCGTCAAGGCGTATGGCCACCACGGACGGCTCGTCCAACACGATGCCTTTGCCGCGTGAGTAGATGAGCGTGTTGGCGGTACCTAAGTCTATCGCCAAGTCGTTTGAAAAGTAACTAGTTAAAAAACCGAACATTTTGTTTTTCCTGTGCTTTGATGCAAAATAACAGCCGTTACGCCAACTGAATAAAAGCGCGATTTAGGCGCCCGTAAAATCAAGGTATAATACCGTATATCGTGTTTAAAATTAAGATGCAATGGCAACTTAATTGCAAATAAGCGTCGATAAATAGCCGCGTTTAGCATTAGCTAATATAGCGAGCTACGGTTTTAGCACTAGGCAGCATCTAAACCCCGTCATAAAAGCACAAACTAAGGCGCACGCAGTCCTTGCACCGTTTAAATTTTGGATAATTGCAGCATGGCATTAAGCATAGAAGACATCAAAAAAGTGGCGCATTTGGCGCGCATCGAAATCAATGAAACCGATGCCCAGGCCACCTTAAACAAACTCAGTGGCATATTGGCTTTAATTGAACAAATGCAAGCGGTCGATACCAGCGGCATCGTCCCCATGTCGCACGCCCAAGACTTAAGCCAACGCTTACGCGATGACGTCGTCAGCAAAACCAATTTACGCGATGAATTCCAAAAAAATGCACCGATCCTAGGCAATGGCTCGCAAGAGCTGGCCGTAGCCGGCGGCTTATACCTCGTTCCTAAAGTAATCGAATAATCATGGCCAACAGCGAATTAACCAACGGCAGCCTTAAAGCTTACGCCCAACTTTTGCAAAGCAAGCAAATCTCTAGCCTAGAATTAACTCAGGCATTTTTGCAACGCATTAAGCAATACAACCCCAGCATCAATGCCTACATTGCCTTGGATGAAGACAAAACTCTGGCGCAAGCCCGCGCCGCTGATGCGCGCATTGCGGCCGGCTCAGCCGCCCCTTTAACCGGCATCCCCATCGCCCAAAAAGATATTTTTTGCGCCAAAGGCTGGCCTACCACTTGCGGCTCTAAAATGCTGGCTAACTTTGTTGCCCCCTATGACGCTCATGTCATCAGCCAATTTGATGCGGCCGGTGCGGTGAACTTAGGCAAGACCAATATGGATGAATTTGCCATGGGTTCGTCCAACGAAACCAGCTACTTTGGCGGCGTAAAAAACCCTTGGAGTTTTGATCGCGTTCCGGGCGGCAGCAGTGGCGGCAGTGCGGCAGCGGTTGCGGCCAGGTTGTGTGCGGCGGCCACCGGCACCGATACCGGCGGATCGATACGCCAACCTGCTTCCTTGTGTGGCTTTACCGGATTAAAACCGACTTACGGTGTGGTGTCGCGCTTTGGCATGATCGCCTTTGCCTCGTCCTTAGACCAAGCCGGCCCGATGGCCAAGAGCGCAGAAGATTGCGCCTTAATGATGAACGTCATGGCCGGTTTTGACGAACGCGATTCCACCAGCTTAGACCGGGCAAAAGAAGACTACTGCCGGGATTTAAACAAACCATTGGCTGGCTTGAAAATAGGCTTACCTAAGGAGTTTTTTGCCGAGGGCTTGTCCGCCGAGGTCGGCCAAGTGATAGAAAACGCCATCGCCGAATACAAAAAATTGGGCGCAGAAATCGTCAACATTTCCCTACCCAACACCGGTTTATCCATCCCGGTTTACTACGTGTTGGCGCCGGCTGAAGCCTCCAGTAATTTATCTCGCTACGACGGCGTGCGTTACGGCCACCGCGCAGCCGAATACACCGACCTAATGGACATGTATTGCAAGAGCCGCGCCGAGGGTTTTGGCGCCGAAGTAAAACGCCGCATCCTGATAGGCACCTACGTGCTAAGTGCCGGCTATTACGATGCCTACTATTTAAAAGCCCAACAAATTCGCCGCCTGATTGCCCAAGACTTTGTCGAAGCATTCAAACAATGCGACGTCATCATGGGGCCCGCTGCACCGTCCACGGCCTTTAAAGCCGGCGAGAAAGTAGACGACCCAGTAGCCATGTATTTACAAGATATCTACACCATCTCCACCAACTTAGCTGGCTTACCTGGCATGAGCGTGCCGGCTGGTTTTGCTTCCAGTCAAGATGGCCCAGCCTTGCCGGTAGGCCTGCAAATTATCGGTAATTATTTTGATGAAGCGCGCATGTTAAACGTGGCCCATCAATACCAGCAAGTCACCGATTGGCACACGCTTGCACCCAACTTGCCAGAAGGAAAAGCATAATGGAATGGGAAGTCGTTATTGGGTTGGAAACACACACCCAACTGCAAACAGTCAGTAAAATTTTTTCCGGCGCGTCGGTTAAATACGGTGCCGAGCCCAATACCCAAGCCTGCGAAGTGAGCTTGGCCTTGCCCGGCGTCTTGCCCGTGTTAAACAAGCAAGCCGTGGAGTGCGCCATTAAATTTGGCCTAGCGATTAATGCCGAGATTGCCCCGCGCTCGGTGTTTGCGCGTAAAAACTATTTTTACCCAGACTTACCCAAAGGCTACCAAATCAGTCAGTTTGAATTGCCAGTAGTCGGTAAAGGCGCCATCACCATACAAGTGCCGGCCGCGGGCAAACAAGATGCCTACGAAAAAGTGGTGAACATCACCCGCGCCCATTTAGAGGAAGACGCCGGCAAATCCGTGCACGGTGCCGTTGAAGGCATGAGCGGCATAGACTTAAACCGCGCCGGTACGCCTTTGTTAGAAATCGTTACCGAACCGGACATGCGTTCGGCTGCCGAAGCCGTGGCTTACGCCAAAAAACTGCATGAGTTGGTGCAATGGATAGGCATTTGCGATGGCAATATGCAAGAAGGCAGCTTCCGTTGCGACGTCAACGTGTCAGTCCGCCCCAAAGGGTCAGACAAACTGGGCACACGCCGCGAGATTAAAAACCTCAACTCGTTTAAATTTATGACGCAAGCCATCGAATACGAAACACGCTGGCAAATTGAAACCTTAGAAGACGGCGGCAAGATACAGCAAGCCACGGTATTGTTTAACCCCGACACCGGTGAAACGCGTGCCATGCGCAGCAAAGAAGAAGCCAACGACTACCGCTATTTCCCCGATCCGGATCTATTGCCCTTGGTTATTACCGAGCAAGACAAAGCCCGTGTGCAGGCCAATATGCCAGAATTGCCGGCCGCCATGAAAGCCCGTTTAGAAGCGCAATTTGCTTTATCCAGTTACGATGCCAGCAGCCTCACCGCCAGTCGCGATTTAGCCGACTACTTTATGGCAGCAATTGATGCCGGGGCGGAGCCTAAACAAACCGCCAACTGGGTCATGGGCAGCTTAAGTGCCAAATTAAATAGCGAAGATAAAGACCTAAGTAGCAGCCCGATTAGCGCACAACAATTGGCCCAATTACTCAAACGCATTAGCGATGGCACCATCTCCAACAATGCCGCCAAACAGGTGTTTGAGGCCATGTGGCTGGGTGAAGGCGAAGTGGACAGCATCATTGCCGCTAAAGGCTTAAAACAAGAGTCCGATAGCGGTGCCATAGAAGCCATCATAGACGAAGTCTTGGCGGCCAATGCGGCCATGGTGGAGGAGTTTAAGGCAGGTAAGGAAAAAGCCTTTAATGCCTTGGTCGGTCAAGCCATGAAAGCCTCTAAAGGCAAGGCTAACCCGGCGCAAGTGAACGACATCCTTAAGAAGAAACTGCAGGCTTAAAGCAGGGTTTAACTTAATTGACCCCGAATTGCTGCCTGTAGGCGCTCACCGCTTGCAGGTGTGCTGCCAAGGCTTGATGGTCGGCTAGGTAGCGCATCAAATCGCTCAGATTGGCGATGGCACAGACCGGAATTTGATTGTTGGCGATCACTTCTTGCACGGCGGACAACTCGCCCAAGCCTTTTTCTTGCCGGTCTATGGCAATGGCAACGCCACAAGCGCTTGCGCCATTAGCAGCAATCAAGGCCACCGACTCGCGCACCGAGGTGCCGGCAGAAATCACGTCATCGATAATCAGCACGCGGCCTTGCAAGGGGCTGCCGACTATGGTGCCGCCCTCGCCATGGTCTTTGGCTTCTTTACGGTTGTAGGCATACGGCACATTACGGCCTTGTTTGGCAAAAGCAATGGCGATACTGGCCGCCAAGGTAATGCCCTTATAAGCGGGGCCAAATAACATGTCAAACTGGATGCCGGAATGATCA
>SXLB01000061.1 GCA_005777825.1 Methylotenera sp.
AAACGAACCTGCGCCAATGATAGTATGCTTCTTGCATGCGAAAGTAGGTCACTGCCAAGCTATTTATACAGACTGCCCTGGTGCGGTCGGCTAAACCCCCTCTATGAAAATAGCGGGGGTTTTTAGTTTTAGGGCAGGGTGTGCACCTTGAAAGCTAGGCAATGAATTGCAGTGAGTTGTTCCAATTCATTGAATTCATTGGTATAATGAACATAGAATTTTTCGATGGGCTTTGTGCCCATTTTTTGTTTCTGCAACTTATGTGCATGTATTTTAAGTCACGTATTTTAAGTTTAGTGGCGATTTAAGGGTTTTAAAATGCAAGATTTGCCTACATTGATAACGACTGCGGTTGAGCAACTGGGCTTCGAATTGGTCGATTTGGAGATGTCCAATCGCGGCAAACTATTGCGCGTTTTCATTGATAAGCTGCATCCAGTCGATATAAAAGACAGCGTCAACATTGATGATTGCAGCTTGGTTAGCAACCAATTGGGTAACCTATTGGCGGTTGAAAACGACATCGATTACGATAGATTGGAAGTGTCGTCACCGGGCATGGACCGGGTGTTAAAGACCGAAGCCAATTTTATGCGCTTCGTCGGCGAGCGCGCTACGGTAAAACTGCGTGTGGCCTTAACTGAAGTGCACGTGAATGCAAAAGACAACAAAGAACAAACGGTTAGTAAAAAGAATTTTTTAGGCATACTGCGTGGCGTAGAAGCAGGCCAATTGCTGCTGGAGTGCGATGGTGTGATGCAAAAAATCGCGATCAGCAACATCGAAAAATCGCGTTTGAGTCCGGTTTTTTAATGCTGAAGAGCAGTGCCACAGTGGCCTATAAGTAAGAAATATTTAATTTAATAAATGCAGTTTAGTCTGCAAATTGACATTCGGAGGGCAACATGAGTCGTGAAATTTTATTATTGGTTGATGCATTAGCGCATGAAAAAAACGTCACAAAAGAAGTGATTTTTATCGCGCTTGAACTGGCGTTGGCTTCTGCTACCAAGAAAAAACACCATGATGACGCCGATGTGCGCGTGCAAATTGACAGGGAAACCGGTGAATACAAAACCTACAGACGCTGGCAATACGTTGAGTACGATTTGTTGGAGAACTCCAATTACCAAATCGACGAAGAGAGCGAGCACGCTAAAGGTTTAAACATAGGCGATTACTACGAAGAGCCATTAGAAAACATCGAATTTGGTCGTATCGGTGCGCAAGCGGCTAAGCAAGTGATCTTGCAAAAAGTCCGTGAGGCTGAGCGCGAGCAAATCCTAGAAGACTTCCTAGCACGCGATGAAAAGATGGTGACCGGCGTGATTAAGCGCATGGAAAAAGGCAATGCCATCATAGAGGTGGGTCGCATTGAATCGCTATTGCCACGTGAGCAAATGATCCCAAAAGAGAATCTACGCGTGGGCGATCGCGTGCGCGCTTACCTATCTCGTATCGAGCGTGGTGGCCGTGGCCCGCAATTGATTTTATCCCGTATTACCCCGGACTTTTTAGTGCGCTTGTTTGAATTGGAAGTGCCAGAAATAGAAGAAGGCTTATTGGAAATCCGTGCTGCTGCGCGCGATCCTGGTTTGCGTTCAAAAATTGCCGTTAAATCAAACGATCAACGTATCGATCCAGTGGGTACTTGCGTGGGTATGCGTGGCTCACGTGTGCAAGCCGTTACAGCTGAATTAGCCGGCGAGCGCGTGGACATCGTGTTGTGGAGCATAGAACCGGCTCAGTTTGTGATTAACGCCATGTCGCCGGCTGAAGTCACCAGCATCGTGGTGGACGAAGACACGCATAGCATGGACGTGGTGGTGGACGAAGAACAATTGGCGCTGGCTATTGGTCGTAACGGTCAGAACGTGCGTTTGGCTTCCGAATTAACCGGTTGGACCTTGAATATCTTGACGGTGGATCAAGCGGAGCAGAAGAGCCAAGATGAGTTCTCTGGTGTTAGCCAGTTGTTCATGCAAAAACTGGATGTGGATGCCGAAGTGGCCGAAATTTTAGTGCAAGAAGGCTTCAGCACCTTGGAAGAAATTGCCTACGTGCCATTGGCTGAAATGAATGAAATCGAAGCCTTTGACGAAGACACCATTGAGGAATTGCGTAAACGTGCTCGTGCGGCTTTGTTAACCGAAGCCATCGCTAAAGAAGAAGGCGTGGATGAAGCGTCGGCTGATTTGTTAGGCATGGACGGCATGGACGAAGCGACGGCACATTTACTCGCATCTAAAGGCATTGCCACCATGGACGCATTAGCCGAATTGGCCGTGGATGAATTGGTGGAGTTAACCGCGATGGATGCGGAGCGCGCTAAAACATTGATTATGACCGCTCGCGCACCTTGGTTTGCATAAGCGCTTAAAGAAGTAAGCAGTAATACTGGGCAATTAAGCGCAGAAAAAGAACACTGGAGTAAGAAGATGGCACAAACAACCGTAGAACAATTTGCTGGCGAATTAAAATTGCCAACAGCACTGTTATTAGAGCAGCTAAAAAGTGCTGGAGTAAATAAATCCCTAGCGGAAGATCAATTAAGCGAAGCGGATAAAACCGCCTTGCTGGATCACTTGCGTAAAGAGCACGGTACGTTGGCGCCAAAAAACAAAATCACCTTAACGCGTAAATCCAGCTCGGAAATTAAAAAAACCGACAATACCGGTAAGGCCCGTACCATCCAGGTTGAAATCAGAAAAAAACGCGTCATTGAACAACCTTTAGACAGCGCAACCATGGAAGCGGCAGCCACAGAGGCGGCCAACGCCGCGGCGCAAGTCGAAGAAGCATTGCCAGCCGTCGAAGTAGAGCTTGTGGCAGAAGTGGAGCCAGTGGCTGCGGAAGTCGCGCCTGAAATGGAGACAGTGGTTGCGGAAGCCCCGGTTAAAACCATCAACCGTAAAGATTTGCTCGGTGCCGATGAAATTGCCTTGCGTGAGCAAGAAGCCAAAAGGCATTCTACTTTGGCCGCCATGCAAGCCGAAGACAGACGTAAAAAACAAGAATTGGCGCAAAAGCGTTTAGAGGATGAAGCCAAGCGTGTGGCCGAAGCCGAGTTGGCCAAAGAAAAAGCCGCCAAATTATCTGAAGGTACCTTGCATAAACCCGTGGTCAAAGACGGCGCGGCAAAACCGGCATTGGGTAAGGACGCTAAAAAAGGCAAAGGCAACAACAAAGAGTGGACAGACGCAGAAAATAAAAAACGCGGCTTAAAAACACGCGGTGACATCACGGCCGGCAAGCCTGGCTGGCGCGCGCCTAAAGGCAAACACAAACACCAAGGCGATGACGATGCACAACACGCATTCAACGCCCCAACCGAGGCCATTGTGCACGAGGTATTGGTGCCAGAAACCATCACTGTGGCTGAGTTAGCCCATAAAATGGCGGTTAAGTCCGGTGAAGTGATTAAAGCACTGATGGGCATGGGCATGATGGTAACCATCAACCAAGTATTGGACCAAGAAACGGCCATCATTATCGTCGAAGAAATGGGCCATAAAGCATCGGCCGCGGCCCCGAATGACCCAGAAACTTTCTTAGAAGAAGCCGAGCATGCGGCGGCAGTGTTAGAGCCGCGTCCACCGGTTGTGACGGTGATGGGCCATGTAGACCACGGTAAAACCTCCTTGCTGGATTACATACGCCGCAGTCGCGTGGCTTCCGGTGAAGCCGGCGGCATTACCCAACACATCGGTGCCTACCACGTGGAAACCCCACGCGGCATGGTGACCTTCCTTGATACCCCGGGCCATGAGGCGTTTACCGCCATGCGTGCCCGCGGTGCAAAAGCCACCGACGTGGTGATATTGGTGGTGTCTGCCGATGACGGCGTCATGCCACAAACCATAGAAGCCATCCACCATGCAAAAGCGGCTGGCGTGCCTTTGGTGGTAGCGATCAATAAGATAGACAAGCCGGGTGCCGAGCCTGAGCGCGTCAAAATGGAATTGGTGTCACAAGAAGTGGTGCCAGAAGAATTTGGTGGCGACGTGATGTTTAGAGCCGTGTCGGCCAAAACCGGCCAAGGCATAGACGAGCTTCTAGAAGCCGTGTTATTGCAAGCGGAAATATTGGAGCTAAAAGCCCCTAAAAACACCCCGGCCAAAGGCTTGGTGATAGAAGGCCGTTTAGATAAAGGCCGCGGTTCCGTGGCGACCATCTTGGTGACGTCCGGTACGCTAAAACGCGGCGACATGATACTAGCCGGCAACACCTTTGGTAAGGTGCGCGCCATGTTGGATGAATCCGGTAAAGACATACAAGAAGCCGGCCCGTCTATGCCTGTTGAAATTCAAGGTTTATCCGATGTGCCTAGCGCCGGTGAAGAGATGATCGTACTGAACGATGAGCGCAAAGCCCGTGAAATTGCCAACTTCCGTCAAGGTAAATTCCGCGACACGAAATTGGCTAAACAACAAGCGGCTAAGTTGGAAAACATGTTTGATCAAATGGGTGAAGGCGTTGCGCAAACCTTAGGTTTAATCATTAAATCCGACGTACAAGGTTCATACGAAGCGCTGTCTACTAGCCTACAAAAACTCTCTACATCAGAAGTTAAGGTTAACGTTATCCACACCGGTGTGGGTGCGATCAGCGAATCCGATGTCAACTTGGCAGCAGCATCCAAAGGTGTATTGATAGGCTTCAACGTGCGTGCCGATTCAGGCGCGCGCAAACTGATCGAAACCTTGGGTGTGGACGTGCGTTACTACAACATTATTTACGAAGCCGTGGATGAAATTAAAGCGGCCTTAGGTGGCATGTTGGCCCCAGAGCAAAAAGAAAGCATGATAGGTACCGTGGAAATTCGTGAAGTATTCCGTATTTCTAAAGTGGGTGCGATTGCCGGTTGTTATGTACAAGACGGTTTGATTAAACGCAATTCACACGTGCGTGTATTGCGCAATAACGTCATCATCCATAGCGGTGAGTTGGACTCCTTAAAACGCTTTAAAGACGACGTAAAAGAAGTGAAAAACAGCTTCGAATGCGGCTTGTCATTGAAAAACTTCAACGACATCGAAGTGGGCGACATCTTGGAAGTCTACGAAATCGTTGAAGTGGCACGTACTTTATAATGGCCAAAGAGTTTTCTAGAAGTCACCGCGTTGCCGAGCAAATGCAACGCGAGTTGGCCGATCTATTGCAGTTTGAAGTGAAAGACCCGCGCGTGTCCATGGTGACGATTACCGCTGTTGAAGTAACCGGTGACATGGCGCACGCCAAAATATTCTACAGTGCCAGCAAGCCCAGCGATTCCTTGCAACAAGGCTTAGAAAAATCAGCCGGTTTCCTGCGCACGCAGTTGGCTAAACGCATGTTGTTGCGCACCGTGCCGCAACTGCATTTTGTTTATGATGCATCGATAGACAACGGCATGATGATGTCTAAATTGATAGACCAAGCCTTGGCCACCGGTTCAGATCCTAGCTAATTCCCCTCACAAAGCAGCGCCCTTGCAGTTTAGACGAGCTAAAAAAAACATCAGTGGTGTGCTGCTATTGGATAAGCCATTAGGCTACTCATCCAATCAAGCCTTGCAACAAGTCAAACACCTATTACAGGCCGCCAAAGCCGGCCATACCGGCACACTGGACCCTTTGGCGACGGGCTTGCTACCCTTGTGTTTTGGTGAAGCCACAAAGTTTGCCCACTATTTAACCGAAGCCGACAAAGTCTATGAGGCCACCTTAAAGTTGGGCGTTACGACCGACACCGGTGACGCCGAAGGCCGAGTGATATCCGAGCAGGCGGTGGCAGTCAGCGCAGCACAATTTAGCGCCGCTTGCCTGCAGTTTCTAGGCGAAATCAGCCAAATACCCCCCATGTATTCAGCCTTAAAACACGAAGGTAAAGCCCTCTACGAGTATGCCAGAGCAGGCGTTGAAATCGCCCGCAACGCGCGTGCCGTGACCATACACAGCATAGATGTATTGGATTTTGCAGGCGATGTGGCCAACATCAGGGTGAAGTGCAGCAAAGGCACATACATCCGCACTTTGGCTGAAGACATAGGCGCCAAGCTGGGTTGCGGTGCCCATTTAATCGGTTTACGCCGTACGGCCACGGCCAATTACCAGATAGAACAAAGCATCAGTCTGGACGAATTTGTTGCCTTGTCGGCCGAACAACAGTTGGCCAAATTGCTACCGGCAGACAGTGCCGTGGCCTATTTACCGGCCATAGAATTGGACGCGGACAGCGCATTTTATTTGAGCCAAGGTCAGGCCGTTTGGCAAAGTGGCTTGATTCCACAGGGGCTGATCCGCTTATACAATCCACAAAAATTATTTCTTGGTTTGGGTGAGCGTCAGCCCGATGGCAAGGTAGGCCCCAAACGCTTAATTGTGCAAGCGCTTTAGCCATGAAAAAAGCATAAAAAAGATTGATAAATCATCTGTTTATGCCTATAATGCGCGGCTCATGCAAATGAATGCATAGGCGGTTTAGTCAATAGGCTGCCTTTACATTGACGCAAAACATCTAAATATTAGGATAAAGTTATGGCAACCACTGCAGCAGAACGCGCTAAGATCGTTAGTGAATTTCAACAAGCTAAGAATGATACCGGTAGTCCAGAAGTGCAAGTTGCGCTTTTAACCAGCCGCATTACTTACTTAACTGAGCATTTCAAAACCAATAAAAAAGACCACCATTCACGTCGTGGCTTATTGGCTTTGGTAAGTCAGCGCCGTAAATTGTTGGATTACCTAAAACGTGAAAGCGCAGAACGTTATCAAACACTGATTGGTCGTTTAGGCATTCGTAAGTAATTGCGACCTACCCATTATTCGCAAAACATTACGCATCATTGCATTTTGTTTTGCCTATAAAACAATAAGCCGATAGCGCTGCATGAGCAGCACTTCGGCTTTTTTGTTATGCCATTGTTAAAATGGTTTTAAAGATTTTCCCTCAAATTTGTATTGAGATAAATCGATATTGTGCGTTCGTTATTGGGTTGTGAATAACGAATATTAAAAAGAGAAAAGGATAAAAAATGTTTAATAAAGTAACGAAAAGCATACAGTACGGTGCGCACACGCTCACCTTAGAAACAGGTGAAATTTCACGTCAAGCCGATGCGGCCGTGATGGTCAGTTATGGCGATACCGTGGTATTGGTGGCTGTCACCAGTAAAAGCGAAGTAAAACCAGGCCAAGATTTTTTCCCATTGACCGTGGATTACATGGAAAAAACCTATGCAGCCGGTAAAATCCCAGGCGGTTTTTTCAAACGCGAAGGCCGTCCATCAGAAAAAGAAACCTTAACCAGCCGTTTAATTGACCGTCCATTGCGTCCATTATTCCCAGAAGCGTTCTACAACGAAGTGCAAGTGGTGGCAACCGTGTTGTCATCCGATCCAGAAATTGATGCAGACATTCCAGCCATTATTGGTGCCTCAGCGGCCATGGCTATTTCTGGCATTCCATTTTTTGGTCCATTAGGGGCAGCCCGCGTGGGTTACATCAATGACGCTTACGTGCTAAACCCAAGTAAAACAGAATTAGAAACTTCGCAAATGGATTTAGTCGTGGCTGCAACTGAAACTGCCGTGATGATGGTGGAATCCGAAGCCAAAGAATTATCCGAAGAGGTCATGCTAGGTGCGGTGGTTTACGGCCACGAGCAAATGCAAGCCGTGATCAGCATGATCAACGAGCTAACAGCCGAAGCCGGTAAAGATGCATGGGATTGGGTTGCCCCAGAACCAGACACCGCTTTAATTGAAAAAGTAACTAAATTGGCTGCCGACGACATCAACGCCGCCTTCCAAATTAAAGCCAAAGGCGCACGCTCAGCAAAATTGAGTGAAATCACCAGCCGCGTATTAGCTGAATTGGTTACCGAAGAAACGTCTACTGCTGAAGCCAACAAAATTAAAACAGAGTTGTTTAATTTAGAAGCCAAAACCGTGCGTAGCCAAATCTTAAACGGTGAGCCACGTATTGATGGCCGTGATACCCGTACTGTGCGTCCTATCAGCATCCGTACTGGCGTATTGCCACGCACCCATGGTTCAGCCTTGTTTACCCGTGGTGAAACGCAAGCATTGGTTGTCGCTACTTTAGGTACTGGCCGCGATGAGCAAGTGATCGATGCCTTGCAAGGTGAATTTAAAGACCACTTTATGTTGCATTACAACATGCCTCCGTATGCCACAGGTGAAACAGGCCGCGTCGGCACACCAAAACGCCGTGAAATTGGTCACGGTCGTTTAGCCAAACGTGCTTTGATTGCCGCCTTGCCTAACAAAGAAGACTTTGATTACAGCATGCGCGTGGTATCAGAAATTACCGAATCCAACGGTTCTAGCTCCATGGCTTCAGTTTGTGGCGGTTGCTTAGCCTTGATCGATGCTGGCGTGCCTATGAAAAATCACGTGGCCGGTATTGCCATGGGTTTGATTAAAGAAGGCAATCGCGTAGCGGTATTGACCGACATCTTAGGCGATGAAGATCACCTAGGTGACATGGACTTTAAAGTAGCGGGTACCGAAGACGGCATCACTGCTTTGCAAATGGACATTAAAATCACCGGCATTACCGCACAAATTATGCAAGTGGCTTTAGCCCAAGCAAAAGAAGGCCGTACGCACATTTTAGGCATCATGAAAACAGCCATGAGCAATGCCAACACTGAAATGTCCGCATTTGCGCCACGCATCATTACCATGAAAATCAACCCGGAAAAAATCCGCGACGTGATTGGTAAAGGCGGCGCCGTGATCCGTGCCTTAACCGAAGAAACCGGCACCACCATCGATATCGATGACACCGGTACCGTGAAAATTGCTTGCACCAGCTCCGAGCAAGGTGCAGAAGCGCAACGCCGTATTGCGGAGATTACCGCGGAAGTGGAAATCGGCAATGTCTACGAAGGTACCGTGCTTAAATTGTTGGATTTCGGTGCCATCGTTTCATTGATTCCAGGCAAAGACGGTTTGTTGCACATTTCACAAATTGCCCATCAACGCGTGAATGCCGTTAGCGACTTCCTAAAAGAAGGCGACGTGGTTAAAGTGAAAGTGGTGGAAGCCGATGAAAAAGGCCGCGTGCGTCTAAGCATGAAAGCCTTGATAGATCCACCTGCTGGCGAAACACAAGAGTAATACCCAGCAACTTGCGCTAACACGCAATAAAAAAGGCACCCTAGGGTGCCTTTTTTAGTATTAAGCGCGGCTTATTTTTTCAAGTTATCTAAACTGCAAGATGTGACTGGATTTAAATGCAACATCAACAAACCACCGGCGATGGCTAAGTATTGCAATAAGGGTAAGTGCAATAGCACCGCGATGATCACGGCATAGATGGCCATGCTTAGGGCGGCCACTTTGGTTTTATAGCCCAATAGCAAGGCTAGGCCACCGACTAACTGGACCAAAATAATTAAGGGAGCAAAGATGCTGGCTAAGCCTAAGCTGCCAAGGCCTGCTTGGTATTGCAGGTAGCCATCTGGATTACTAAAGAAGCTCAAGATTAGCATGGCGATTTGTAGTAAAAAAACTTGTGCCAGTAAAATGCGGCCTAGCGCGCTGAAATAACATTGCATGAGGTAACCTTTTTCAAAAATGAACAAAAAATAACAGCCTGCATAATGCACCGAAGCCGTTAAATTCGCAAGTCCAAGGCAAGTTTGGCGCGTCTAGCGGCGCCAGCTAAATTGCTTAATGGCGGCCTATTCTATAAAATCGCGTTGTTAACAATTTGCTAATTAACCAACACTATTCAAGGATGACACATGTCAAAAATTATTTTTAAAGCCGGCGAAGCCACTATCTACACAGAAGGCAAAGACACCGGTGCAGCCATGCCGGAAATTTTAATTGGTAGCGTGGACGGCCCAGTGGGCGCCGCTTTTGCCAACATGATGGCGCAAAGCAAAGGCCATACTGCCATGTTTGCTGTGCGTGATTTAAACCAGTTGGTGCGCCCAGCTTGTATGATGGCGCCAAAAGTGACGCTTAAAGACAGCGCCAACATTGAATTGTTTGGTGGTTTGGTGCAAGCCGCGACCGCCGATGCGATTTTAGATTGCGTGATTGAAGGCATCATCCCTAAAGATCAGGTGAACGATTTGTGCATCATCAGCTTGGTGTGGATAGACCCACGTGCCGCCAAAGATGAAAACCTAGACAAAGCCGACATGTACAAAAACAACTACGAGGCCACCAAATTGGCCATCAAACGCGCCTTGAATGACGAGCCATCCATAGACGAATTGATTGCCAACCGTCATAAAATCAAGCACTGCATGTGGGAAGAAAGCTGGGGCGATATTTAATACGCTAAACTTGCTTGAATAGATTCAACAATAAAAATCGGCTTAGGTCGATTTTTTTGTTTGTGTTTCGGCTAATAGCAACTGCAGGATTTTTCTCACCGGCGTGGGAATGCCGGCCGCGTTCGCTTCCTCTAAGCTAAGCCAGCTGTATTGCGGCTCGCTCACGTGGCTGGAACGCTGCGCTACGTGCATGGGCTGCACCTGTATGCTCAGCTTGTAATGACTGAAGGCATGGCTAATGGTGGCTAAGGGTGCTTGGCTGTTTGCGCTCAAGCCAAAGCGGGTTTGCACCAAGGCCGCTAAGTCATCTGTGGCATCGGTCTCGGGAAAGCTCCACAAGCCACCCCAAATGCCGCTAGACGGGCGCTTTTCTAGCATGATCTGCTCGCCATGGCGTAACACCAGCATGGTGGTTTGTTTTTGCGGAATAGTTTTTTTAGGTTTAGGCGTGGGCAGCGTGTTCACGCAGTTTGCTTGCAAGGCCGCGCAACTGCTTTGCATGGGGCAAGCAGCGCATTTGGGGTGGCTGCGGGTGCAGACCGTGGCACCCAAGTCCATTAAGCCTTGGGTATAGGCCACCATGCCTTGTTGCGGCAACAAGGATTCGGCTAACTGCCATAACTGTTGCTCGACTTTTTTAGAGCCGGTCCAACCCGACACCCTAAAATGCCTAGCCAGCACGCGTTTTACATTGCCATCCAAGATGGTTTGCACTTGGCCAAAGGCAAACGAGGCAATGGCCGCCGCCGTGGAGCGGCCTATGCCAGGCAAGCTTTGCATGACGGTAAAATCATCGGGAAACACACCAGCGTAGTCAGTGGCAATGCGCTGCGCGGTTTTGTGTAGATTGCGCGCGCGTGAGTAATAGCCCAAGCCGCTCCAATATTGCAAGACCTCGTCTTGGCTGGCTTGAGCCAAGCTCGCTAGGGTAGGAAAACGCTGCATGAACTTTTGGTAATAGCCTATCACCGTGCTCACCTGCGACTGCTGCAGCATGATTTCTGACACGTAGATGGCGTAGGCATCGGTGGTGTTTTGCCAGGGCAAATCGTGTCGGCCGTGTTGCTTTTGCCAGGCAATCAGGCGCTTAGCAAAGTCCGACATTAGGGTGGCCCTTGCAGGCTAATGCGCACGTTTTTCGCCTGCGTGTCGTTCAGACTTAACTGGCCGATGCGGATGTCGCCACTGACCTGGTAGTGTTTGAGTTCGGCTAATTCCCAATTCGGTTTGGCGGTATGAGCTGTATTTGCTGACTTATTTTTGTCTGAAGTTTGGTAACGATTAAGATTCAATTTATCGACGGCTAAATCGATTTTGTATGCCGGCGAGGCTTGCAAGGTCATGGCCACCTCGCCATGAATTTGGCTGTCGTCCAGTTTCAGCCTTAAGCCTTTAGCCTGTAATTTTTTGCCATCACTGAGCAAATGCGCTTGCAGGCTGTGCAATTGGTAAGGCGCGTAACTGATGTTGGCTAGCTTAAGTTGACCGTCTAATTTCAGCTTGTTTAAGGCCGATAAATCGATAGGGCTGGCCTCGCTCCTGGCTGTTTTATTTGGTCGGGATAGGTAGGCATAGGCATCCCAATTTTGCGCGGCCAATTTGAATTTAATGTTAGGCCCAGCTGCTTGGCTAAGTTGAATGTCGCCGCTCAACAGACTAGGACCGCTGGCAAAATGAAAGCGACTTTGACCGGTCTTGTGTTTAAAGTCGGCTTTAGCCGTGAGCGCAAAATCGGCTTTTAAGTCAGCGGATGGGCGGGATGACTCCTGCCAATTTACGCGGCCGTTTAGCTGGCTTATGTCCACGATAGCGGTCGACCATTGTGCCTTGATGGGCGTGGAAAATTGACTAGTTAGTAAGCGCTTACCATTAATGTAAGTAACGTCAGCATTGGTTTTAGCTATATTTAATTCTAAAGCATTGGCCTGCAAGCCCTTGAGCTGCCAGCGCATTTTTAAGTCCTGCGCTGGGCTGTTAAGCGCCACATTGGCTTGCATCATGGGGGCAATCAAACCCTGATTGTTAACACTCATTTTATTGGCGTGCAGGCTTGCATTTAATTTAGCCAGTGCCAATTCACCCTGTGTGGACAGGTGTAAATTCTCTGCTAAAAAAACGCGCGCCTTGCTCTGGTATAACAGCCGTGTTTGCAAATTTAGCTTGGTTTTTAATTTGACCGCTTGGGCCTCAAGTAAAAAATCGGCCGCCAAATCGAGCGCTTGATCTTGCACAATGCGGCCGGTTTTAATGGACAGATCGCTCACTTGAATACGTAGATTGCTGGCTTCATTTAGGTAATCCAGGCGGCTGTTTTTAACGATCAAACCATCGATGTCGTATGAAAAATTGGTATTCGAATCGCCATCAAACAAATCGGCAAAATTGTTGCTGCCGTCCGCGTGTTGGATCAGCGTCGCCTGCACGCCATCCAAATACAGCGTGCCCACCACTAATTTTTTTTGCAACAGTGGCAAGATGGCTAGCGAGACTTGTGCCTTGGCCACCGAGGCAAAGGGTTTTTGGCTAGCTTGTTCAGTCAAACTGACGCGACCTAAATCGATGCCTAACTTAGGCCAAAATGCCATGCGGATGTCGCCGTCTAGTGTCAGCGTGCGACCGGTTTTCTCTTGCACTAGATTGGTGATGGTAGGCTTGAAGTCGTTCGGATTATAGTACAGCAGTAAGGTCAGCCAGGCGGCTAGCAACAAGCTGAGCAGGCCAGCTAGGGTCAATGCTAGGATATGAAAAAAACGGTTCATGGTAAGCGGCCTATAGCTGGCATTAAGGACCTAAGCCAACTCTTAAAGGAAATACAGCAGAACCAGTACGCCAAATACGATGCGATACCAAGCAAACACCTTGAAATCGTGGCTGGCAACAAAGCGCAATAAAAAGCGAATGGCAATTAAGGCGGCTAAAAAGGCCGTGATAAAACCGACAGCAAACAGCCCGGCATCGTTGCTGGATAAAATGTCGCGGCTTTTGTAAACATCCAAAATGGTGGCAGCAAACATAATGGGGATGGCCAAGAAAAAAGAAAATTCGGTGGCGGTTTTTCTATCCAAGCCAAATAGCATGCCGCCTAATATGGTGGCGCCAGCGCGCGATACCCCAGGAAACAAGGCCAACGATTGGGCCAAGCCAATTTTCACGGCTTGCTTAGGGCCGATTTTATCTATGTGCACGGTGCTGGCGGTGAGGGCCAAGCGTTCTATCCACAATATGGCAAAGCCGCCGACGATTAAGGCCACGGCCACGGTGATGGGTGAGAACAAATACTGTTTGATGGTGCTGTGCAAGGCCAAACCTAAGATGGCCGCGGGCAGAAAAGCCAAAAATAAATTCAAGACAAATTGCTGCGCCTGGCTTTCGCTGCCCAAGTGCAAAGCCGTATTGATTAGCTTGCGGCGGTATTCCCAACACACGGCTAGAATCGCCGCCAGTTGAATGACAATTTCAAACACTTTGCCTTTGTCGTCATTAAATTGCAGGTAGTCGCCAACGATGATCAAGTGACCGGTGCTGCTGATGGGTAAGAATTCGGTGGCGCCTTCTACCACCCCCAATATAAAAGCCTTCACTAATAACAGGATGTCCATGCTGACTCGGGTCTTTTCCTAAATGTTAAGGACGCTTAAAAGCGTTCGTCGTGGCGTAAATAGCGCCATTGCCCAGGCGGCAATTTACCTAAATTAACGCTGCCTATGCGCACGCGTTTTAGGCCCACGACATGCAAACCGACCATCTCGCACATGCGACGAATTTGCCGTTTTTTGCCTTCGCGTAAGACAAAGCGCAATTGGTCTTCATTCTGCCAACTGACTTTGGCCGGCTTGAGTTTTTCGCCGTCCAAGCTCAAACCAAAGTTCAGGCGTTGCATGTCGGCATCGCTTAATTGGCCTTCCACCCGCACCAAGTATTCTTTCTCTACCGTGGAATCTTCACCGATTAAATGGCGTGCCACGCGGCCATCCTGAGTAAGCACTAACATACCGGTAGAGTCAATGTCCAGGCGACCTGCTGGCGCGAGACCGGTTAGGAATCGGCGTTGAAATTCTTTGCGGTGTTGCGGGTTGATATTGGGGTCATCCAGCCATTCGTTATCCGGGTGCACCAAGACAATGGCCGGCTCGTAATCGTCTTCCGCTTGGCCGCTGACGTAGCCAACCGGCTTATGCAAAATTATGGTCACCGCTTCGCTTTGCACTTCGTGGGCGTAACTACTGATAATGATTTCCGCATCGGGATTAATTCGCGTGCCCAGCGTGTCTATGATTTCGCCGTCCACCATGACCCAACTGTTGGCTATCCATTCATCGGCTTCGCGGCGTGAACAAATGCCACGCTCGGCCATGACTTTAGATAAACGCGGCAAGTCCGTGCTGATGGCAGTGGATTTGTATGCCGCTTTGGCGGCGGCGCCGTATTGGGGTGTGGCCAAGCTGTCGTAACCGTCGCGCACTTTACCGCCGCGGCGAGGCGCTTGCCGGTATTGCGGCTCATTTCTATCCGGGCGCGGTGCGGTGCGGGTGTCTACCCCTGCTGGTTTTGCTGGTTTGGCTGTGTTTGAATTTGTGGGGCTTGAATTTGCCGTGTTTAAATTTGCCGTGCTTGAATTTACTTGGGCTGGCGCGTCCTCGCTATAAGGGCTGCCGTGCGCTTTGCCATCAAAACGGTGATTGCGCTGCGTGGCCTTTGCTATAGTCGGTACCGCGGCTTTTTCAGCACTTGGCGCCATGACTTTAGCCGCCGACACGGAGCGATCGCGCACATTGCCGCCGCCGCGACGCAAGGGTGCTTTGCTGGCTTTAGGCTGGGTGTCGTCGGATTTTTTGTTGAGTTTTAGGGTAGTCAAAATAGTCTGCTATGGTGGATTTTATGCAAGCTATTTTAACAAAATAAACGGCTGCACTTGTAATTATTAGTACTTGTAATTATTAGCACTGGCAATTATTAACAAATGGTCACGCCATAGGGGCAACAAAAAACAGGCGCAAGGCCTGTTGTTTTGTTGGGGTTAGTATGTGGCTGTAGCCCTAGATTTTTTGATAGACCTCGCTGCCTTTTTTCACAAACTCGATGGATTTTTCTTGCATGCCTTTTTGCAAAGCCTCTTTTTCATCGATGCCCAATTTGTCTGCGTAATCACGCACGTCTTGGGTGATTTTCATGGAGCAGAAATGCGGGACGCACATGGAGCATAAGTGAGCATGCTTAGAGCCGTCTTGCGGCAGCGTT
>SXLB01000062.1 GCA_005777825.1 Methylotenera sp.
AAGGCGATGTCTTTGCTGCTGCCATCGTTTACGTTTTTGAAACGCATGCCGGTTACGCCGCTGTCGTCGCCCAACACTTCCGCTAGCGTTTGGTGGGTTTCTAAAACGATTTTACCTTCGGCCACGCGCTCGTGTAATTTGTCGATCAAGATCGCTTCGGCTTTAAATTTATCGCGCCTGTGCACCACGGTGACCTTGCTGGCGATGTTGGATAAATACAAGGCTTCTTCAACGGCGGTGTTGCCACCACCAATCACCGCTACCGGTTGATTGCGGTAAAAAAAGCCGTCGCAGGTGGCGCAGGCAGACACGCCTTTGCCGCTGAATTTTTCTTCGCTAGGCAAGCCTAGGTATTTGGCTGAGGCGCCGGTTGCAATGATTAAGGCGTCGCAAGTGTATTCGCCGCTGTCGCCAACTAGGCGTATGGGTTTTTCATTTAAATGCGTGGTGTGGATGTGATCAAACACCATTTCTGTATTGAAGCGCTCGGCGTGCTTTTGAAAGCGCGCCATCAATTCAGGGCCTTGCACGCCATCGGCATCGGCAGGCCAGTTATCCACTTCGGTGGTGGTCATTAATTGACCGCCTTGCGCGATGCCGGTGATTAAAACGGGGTTGAGGTTGGCGCGTGCTGCGTAAACCGCAGCGGAGTAGCCGGCAGGGCCAGAACCTAAAATGAGTAATTTCGCGTGACGTGTTGCCATGGTTAAAACCTTTACTAAATAGCGTATAAAAAAGTGGCTTGCGTTAATGCTGCAATAGAGGCAAAAAACCGAAGAAAATTCACCTAAAAAAGCCAGTAAAACGCAGTTAATGATAGATAGATATTGTATTAGCTACTAAGCGACTTTGATACTGCTATAATTAAATTTAACGACTAATTTGTAAGGTTTTACTATCTTGTTTTTCAAAAAAAAATCCACTCCAGTGAATGCGCGTCGTGCCGTTGAAGCCACTGCTCCGCCAACCATCAGTAACAAATTAGTAAAAGAAGCATGGTGGCTAGGCTTGGTCTTGGCTGGCCTATACATAGTCGTTATATTGGCCACTTACCACCGGGAAGACCCGTCTTGGTCACACATGGCGGCGGAAAACGCCATTGTGCAAAATGGCGGTGGTTACGTGGGTGCCTGGGTGTCGGACATGATGCTCTACCTATTCGGTTTTTCCGCATGGTGGTGGGCGGTGTTGGCCTTTTACGCCATGTGGTTGGTCTATTTAAAACTGGAAGTGGTGGAGGGCAGCAACAAACCCTTTTTACTGTTTAATTTTATTGGCTTTGCCATATTGTTGACGGCCTCCAGCGCCTTAGAGGCCGGCCATTTAATTAGCTTGCCTGCGTCTGTGCCGGATGAGGCGGGGGGAATGTTGGGCGTGGCCGTGGATGGTTTGTTGCGTAGCCTATTTGGTTATACCGGTTCTACCATGATGTTGTTGGCCATGTTGGTGGTCGGTTTTAGCTTATTTACCGGCTGGTCATGGATCATGCTGACGGAAAAATTCGGTGCGGGTTTGATCAACAGCTACGAATGGGCGATGTATAAATGGCAAGATTGGCAAGACCGTAAAGCCGGTAAGGCAGTGGAGTTAGAGCGCGCTGAATTCGTTGAAACCGAGCGCAAACGGGTGGAAACCCGCGAGCCGGTATTTATTGAGCCGCCGGTGGTGGAGATTGCCCAAAGCGCCCGTGCGCAAAAAGAGAAGCAAGCCCCACTATTTGAAGCCTTGCCCGATTCCGCTTTGCCACCTATCCATTTGTTGGACGAGCCCACTGGCAGTGTCGAGTTGCCCGCTGCTGAAACCTTGGATTTCACCTCGCGATTGATCGAGCGCAAGCTGATGGACTTTGGCATAGAGGTTAAAGTCTTGACCGCGCAACCCGGACCGGTGATTACCCGTTTTGAATTGGAGCCGGCGGCCGGGGTAAAAGGCAGCCAAATTACCAATCTGATTAAAGATTTAGCAAGGGCCTTGTCGGTGGTGAGTGTGCGTGTGGTGGAAACCATACCTGGCAAAACCTGCATGGGTTTAGAGATACCCAATCCTAAGCGGCAAATTGTTTACCTGTCTGAAATCATGGGCAGCCAAGCTTATGCGGATGTTAAGTCACCACTAGCCATTTGCTTGGGTAAAGACATTGCCGGCAACCCCGCGGTCGCGGATTTAGCGAAAATGCCGCATGTCTTGGTAGCCGGTACCACTGGTTCTGGCAAGTCGGTGGCCATAAACGCCTTAATCTTAAGTTGGCTATACAAGGCCGATTCCAGCCAAGTGCGTTTGATATTGATCGATCCAAAAATGTTGGAGTTATCGGTCTACGAAGGCATACCGCATTTGTTGGCGCCGGTGGTGACCGACATGCGCCAAGCCGGCAGCGCCTTAAATTGGTGTGTGGCGGAAATGGAGCGGCGTTATAAATTGATGTCCATGTTGGGCGTGCGCAACTTGGCCGGCTACAACCAAAAAATACGCGATGCCGAAAAAGCCGGTGAGAAAATTCCGCACCCATTCAGCTTAACCCCGGATGAGCCAGAGCCCTTAACTGAATTGCCTCTGATCGTGGTGGTAATCGATGAACTGGCCGACTTGATGATGGTAGTGGGTAAGAAGGTGGAAGAGTTGATAGCGCGCTTGGCGCAAAAAGCGCGTGCTTCTGGCATACACTTGGTGTTGGCTACCCAGCGCCCATCGGTGGACGTGATTACCGGCTTAATTAAAGCCAACGTGCCTACCCGTATTTCATTCCAGGTTTCCAGCAAAATCGATTCACGCACCATCCTAGATCAAATGGGCGCTGAAGCCTTGCTGGGCCAAGGGGACATGTTGTATATGCCACCGGGTACCGGTTACCCAGTGCGTATTCATGGGGCCTTCGTATCGGATCAAGAGGTGCATAAGGTGGTGAATTACCTTAAAGCGCAAGGCGCACCGAATTACGTGGACGGCATTTTAACCAATGAAGCGGAAGAAGGCGGGGCCGATTTCGGCGACAGCGCTGGGTCTAACGAAGTGGATCCCTTGTACGACGAAGCCGTGGCCATCGTGATTAAAACTCGTCGCGCCAGTATTTCCGGTGTACAGCGTCAATTGCGCATAGGTTATAACCGCGCCGCTCGTTTGATTGAAGACATGGAGCGGGCCGGTTTGGTGTCCAGCATGCAAAGCAACGGCAACCGCGAAGTCATTGCGCCCCATCACGAAGCCTAGGCTTGCGATTCCCAACCTTAGTTAAATTGAGCGCCAGTCATGCATAAATTAAACACCAGCTTATTGCTAAGCCTGATGCTATTGCCATTAATTGGGCTGGCAGATGGCATCAGCAGCTTGACTAAGTTTTACCAAGACACGCAAGCCATGCAAGCCGATTTTTACCAAGTGGTGACGGACAAAAAAGGCAATAAGATTCAGGAAGTTTACGGTCACATGCAATTGCAACGGCCGAATAAATTTCGTTGGGATTACGACCGGCCTTTTGAGCAGCAAATCATCAGCGACGGCAAACAAGTTTGGTTGTACGACACCGAGTTAGCGCAAGTTACGGTGCGTGCCTTAAGCACTGCCTTGGGCTCCAGCCCGGCGGCTTTGTTGGCCGGCGAGCGTGGCCTAGAGAGCAGCTTTAAGTTAGTCAATGCCTACCGTAAAGACAAGCTGGATTGGGTGAGCAGTCAACCCAAAGACGGCGATGCCGGCTTTAGTAAAATTTCATTGGGCTTCAAGGACGACAGCCTGCATGCCATGGATATGCTGGACAGCTTTGGCCATCAAACCCGCATTGTATTTAGTCAGGTTAAAGTTAATCCTAAAATGGACCCGCGCGCCTTTGTCTTTAAGGTGCCCAAAGGCATCGATGTGGTGGGGGATAAGTAGCGTTGACCTGGTGGAAATTGCTGTTAGCCAGTTTGCTGGCGTGTTTGTTAAGCAGTCCTGCGCTGGCCGATGGTCAATTGACCCATTTGACTGGTAAGGTGCGGGTGCAAAAAGCCATAGGCAGTTTGGTCGACGCTAAGAAGGGTATGACCGTGAAGCAAGGTGACAGCTTGATTACCGGTGACGACGGTTACGTGCGGGTGTTGATGAGTGATGGTGGGCAAATGGTGCTGCGATCAAACACCGAGATTAAAATTGACGCCTACCATTTTGAGCAAGAGCAACCCGATCAAGATCGTTTTGTTTTTTCTGCGCTGAAAGGTGGCTTGCGCGCCATCACTGGCTTAATCAGTAAGCGTGGCCAGCGCGATGCCTACCAAGCCAACACGCACACGGCTACCATAGGCATACGCGGCACGGAATACGACCTACGCGTTTGCGAACCGCTGCCAGATAAAAAGAACGATTGCGATGGGCTGGCGGAAGGGGCGTATTTAGCCGTGATAGTTGGCGCCATCGTGGTGACGAATGAGCTGGGTTACGTGGATTTAATGGCGGGGCAATTTGGCTTTGCGCCACCGAACTTACCGCCGGTGGTCCTAACGCGTGACCCAGGCGTGAGTTTTATGTTGCCAGCCAGCTTGGATGGCGAGGATGACGGGGCGCTAGAATGCAGTATTTAACGCAAGGCAACAACAGGAACTTGCATGGGATGACAATACACCATGTCCATTGATTTGTTTGCAGCGCCTAGCCCAGTTGCACCGCTGGCGGAACAGTTGCGACCCACTAGCCTAGACGAGGTGGTGGGGCAATCGCATTTATTAGCAGCCAACAAGCCGCTGCGCTTGGCTTTTCAATCCGGCAAACTGCCCTCCATGATACTGTGGGGCCCGCCGGGCGTCGGTAAAACCACCTTGGCTAGATTGATAGCCAACACCGCCGATGCCGACTTTATCCCCATTTCGGCAGTTTTATCCGGCATTAAAGACATCCGTGAGGCCGTGGAGCGGGCCGAGCATACTTTGCAGCAATCCGGCCGCAAAACCATCTTGTTTGTAGACGAGGTGCACCGCTTTAATAAGGGCCAGCAAGATGCCTTTTTGCCCTATGTGGAGAGTGGCCTGATTACCTTTATCGGTGCCACTACCGAGAACCCCTCATTTGAAGTCAACAGTGCGCTATTAAGCCGCTCGCAAGTGTTTGTCTTGAATGCCTTGTCCGATGAGGAGTTAGGCATTTTGCTGGATAGGGCACAAGCCTTGGTGGCGGCTAAAGTTGATGTAAGTGCGGATGCGCGCGAGCAGATCATCGCTTATGCCGATGGCGACGCGCGCCGATTGCTAAACATTTTAGAAGGCTTGTTTAATGCGGCCGACAGTGCCGGGGTAACGGCCATCGATCTGGCCTTTTTGCAAACCACCATGGCCAGCAAAATGCGTCGCTTTGATAAGGGCGGTGAGGCATTTTACGATCAGATTTCAGCCTTGCATAAATCAGTGCGTGGCTCCAATCCGGATGCTGCCTTGTATTGGTTTCTGCGCATGCTAGATGGCGGTGCCGACCCCTTGTATTTAGGCCGACGCATAGTGCGCATGGCCATAGAAGACATTGGTTTGGCCGATCCGCGGGCACAAAGCATGTGCTTGGAAGCCTGTCAGATTTTTGAGCGCTTGGGCACGCCTGAAGGGGAGTTGGCTTTGGCTAACGCGGTTATTTATTTAGCGGTAGCCCCGAAAAGTAACGCGGCTTATCAAGCTTACAATCAAGCCAAGGCTTTTGTCGCCAACGGCGATTCTAGCCCCGTGCCTTTGCACCTAAGAAACGCGCCCACCAAACTCATGAAAGACTTGGACTACGGCAAAGCCTACCGTTATGCCCACAATGAACCGGAGGCCTATGCCGCTGGGGTGGATTATTTCCCAGACGGATTGACGCCGCCGCCATTTTATATCCCCACGCCGCGCGGCTTAGAAGGTAAAATTACTGAAAAATTAGCGCACTTGCGTGATTTGGACAAAAAAGCCAAAAAATAGCTCAATTGGCCGCTTGGAGCCAAGTGATATCAGGTTTAGGATCAGACTATGTTAGACATACAAGCTTTACGCAACGATTTAGATGGGGTGGTGAGCGCCTTAAAAAAACGCGGTTTTGATTTTGATGCCGCCGGCTTTTTGGCCTTGGAGCAAACGCGCAAAACCGTGCAAACCCGCACCCAAGAGTTGCAAGCCAAACGCAATAATGCCTCTAAATTAATCGGCATGGCCAAAGCCAAAGGCGAGGATGTGTCCGCCATCATGGCCGAAGTAGCCGGTTTGGGCGATCAGTTAAAAGCCGATGAGGCACAATTGACTGAATTGCAAGCGCAGCTGCAAGCCTTGTTATTAAACGTGCCTAACTTGCCGCACGACAGCGTACCGGCTGGTTTATCCGAATCCGATAACGTGGAGGTGCGTAAAATCGGGGTGCCGCGCCAATTCGATTTTGCCGTTAAAGACCACACCGATGTCGGCTCGCCGCTGGGCTTGGATTTTGATACCGGCATCAAACTGTCTGGCGCGCGCTTTACCTTTATGCGTGGCGCGATTGCTAAATTGCACCGCGCTTTAGCGCAATTCATGCTCGATACCCAGACTGAGCAGCACGGCTACACAGAATGCTACACGCCTTACATGGTAAATGCCGATAGCTTGGTTGGCACTGGGCAACTGCCTAAGTTTGAAGCCGATTTATTCAGCTTAAATCACAACGACAGCAAGCTGTATTTGATACCTACGTCGGAAGTCACCTTAACCAATACGGTGCGCGATGAGATCGTCGCCTTGGAAACCTTGCCTATCAAACTCACTGCACACACGCCGTGTTTCCGTTCTGAGGCCGGTTCTTACGGCCGTGATACCAAAGGCATGATACGTCAGCATCAATTTGATAAAGTTGAAATGGTGCAGATAGTCCACCCAAGCAAAAGTTACGAGGCATTAGAAGAGATGGTCGGGCACGCCGAGCGCATATTGCAAGACTTAGCTCTGCCCTATCGCGTGGTGTCCTTATGCGTGGGTGACATGGGTTTTGGCGCGGCCAAAACCTACGATTTGGAAGTGTGGTTGCCGGCGCAAAATACTTACCGTGAAATTTCCTCAGTATCGAATTGCGAGGCGTTTCAAGCGCGCCGTTTGCAAGCGCGCTTCAGAAACGAGGCGGGCAAACCGGAATTGGTGCATACCTTAAACGGTTCAGGTTTAGCCGTGGGCCGCACCTTGGTGGCAGTCTTGGAAAACTACCAAAATGCCGATGGCAGCGTGACTGTGCCGGAAGTATTACGCCCTTACATGAATAATCTAGCGCTGATTCAAGCGGTTTAAATTGGCCGTTTTCTTAAGCGGCAAAGGCCAATTTAAACAAGTTTAAATCGATAACATTTTTAGGTTGCTGGCGTTCCAATATGCGCTGGTAGCTGCGCACCGATTCAACAAACACCACAGGCGCACCGCCACTGGCATAGCCGAATTTAACCGTGTTGTAGTATTCCGGATGCTTTAATAAAACCAAGGTCTTTTTCACGTCTGCCCAGCTGTCGGGGTTAAGGTTTAGTCTCGCAGCCAGCACCCTGGCGTCTTCAACGTGAGCATAGCCTATGTTGTAGGCCGCTAAAGCCATGTAGGTTCGATCCGGCTCGGGTATCCTGTCTGGCACGGTGTCTATTAGCTTGAGTAAATATTTAGCGCCAGCCGGGATGCTTTGTTTGGGATCCAGCCTGTCGGTCACGCCCATTAAATCCGCCGTTTCTTCGGTTAGCATCATTAAGCCGCGCACGTTGGTGGGCGAGGTGTTGTAAGTGTCCCAATGCGATTCGCGGTAGCTCAAGGCGGCCAGCAAGCGCCAGTCTATGCCGGTGATGTTTTCCGCTTGTTTAAATAAGCGTTGGTATTTGGGTAGCAAGCTGTTGCAATCTTTGAGGAAAGTGCTGACATCCAAGGTGTTGAGCCGCTCATTGTGACCATAATAGCGGTCCAATAAGTTGCGCAAGCTGCCGTCGGCTTTAATTTTGGCAAAAAACGCCTGCACATTGCGCACCAGGCGTGGGTCGGCATTTTTTGACATGGCCCAAGCGATCTGGTCGCTAGGACCTATGTTCATCGCCACGTCTAGGTTGGGGTAATGGTTTTGCATTAAGGCCGCTAAATGGCTGTCAGCCACGGTGTAATCCAATAAGCCGTCCGCCACTTCTTCTAGCAGCGATTCGGTATTGGTTTGATTCACTTCTGCCCATTTAAGCCTAGGGTGACTTTTTTGTAGTTGCGTTAAGCGTTCTGCGTAGCTGGTGCCTTTGGGTGCGCTGATTTTTTTACCCAATAGCGCATCGAGATTTTGCGGTTTTTTATTTAATTCATTATTGAAAATAAGTTGCTGCTGCGTTTCTTGGTAGGGTATGGAAAACTGTACTTGGTGCTTGCGTAATGGCGTAACGCTTAAGTTGGCCGCCGCAATGTGGGCTTTATTTTTTAATAAGCTGGGGATGACTTCGCTGATGCTGTTGGCTAAGACAAAGCGTATCTCATGATCTGGATAATAGTCGCGAACAAACATCAGGGCCAAGTCGTACTCTATGCCAGCCGGCAAGTTGTCGTTGCCTAAGTAATAGGTGGTGGGGCCGTTGTGCGTAACAAAGACTAATTCTTTTTTATTGGGATCGATGCGCGGTGCAAAATCCACGGCATTGCGCGGAAGGTATACCAATAGCAAAGCAAAAGCCAGCAGTAGGCATAAAACAGCCAGGTTGCGGGGTTTGCTAAAAAAGTTACCTAAGCCCAATGCTCGCTAACCTTGCCGTTTTCTGCAATTAATAAAGCGTCACACAGGCCACAAAAAATGCCGTGTTCGACGACGCCAGGGACGTTGTTAATCGCTTGGTTTAAGGCGACGGCATCATGGCTGCCTTGAAATTGCATGTCCAATACCAAGCTGCCGTGTGAGGTGACCCAGAGTCCGTCTTTGTTGGTGTTGGGGCGCAGTTCGCCCACGCCACCTAAGGCTTCTAAGCTACGCTTGGCTAATTGCCAAGCATTGGGCAAGACCTCTATGGGAATGGCAAACTTTTGACCTAGGTAATCTACCCGTTTGCTGGCTTCGGCCACGGCGATAAACGTTTTGGCAGCTTGCGCTAGCAATTTTTCTTTGACTAAATCGCTGCCGCGGCCTTTCAGCAAGCATTTGTCGGAGGTGTATTCATCGGCGCCGTCTACGTATAAGTCAATGGTGCTTAATTGCTCAATGGCGATGCTGGGTAATTGCAAGGAGTGGGCATACATGGCGCTGGTCACCGAGCTGGCCACGGTGGTGATTTTTAATGCTTCTTCGCGTTGCCGTCTAGCCAACTCGGCAATGAAATAATTGGCTGTGGAACCAGTGCCTAAGCCAACCAGCATACCACTTTTAACGTGTTTTGCTGCCGCTAGGGCAACGGATTGTTTATCGTTCACGTCGCTTTATCTCCAAGCTATATCATCAAGCCATATCAACAAGCTAAGGACTTTTTTAGTTAGCGTTATCATAACGCGATTAGGCTGTTTTAGGCATTAAAAAAGGGAGCGTGCTCGCTCCCTTTTTATCTTCGTTGCAACGGCTTTATGAAGCCTACATTTATTTTAAAACGCGGTTTCTGTATTCGCCGGTACGGGTGTCGATTTCAATCTTGTCACCTTGTGCACAGAATAATGGCACTGGTAATTCAAAGCCTGAAGCCAATTTAGCCGGTTTCATTACCTTACCTGAGGTGTCGCCTTTAACCGCTGGTTCGGTGTAAGTGATTTCACGAATGACGGTGGTTGGCAATTCAACTGAGATGGCTTTTTCGTTGTAAAAACGAATGTCTACTGGCATGCCGTCTTCTAAGTAGGGAAGCACGTCTTCCATGAATTCCGCATCCACGTCGTATTGGTTGTAATCGGCATCCATGAACACATAGCTTGGGTCGGCAAAGTAAGAGTAGGTCGCTTCTTTTTTCTCTAAAATAACGACTTCAAATTTGTCGCCGGCACCGTAAATGGTTTCGCTAGGTGTGTCGGTTAACAAGTTTTTAAATTTCATTTTTACTACAGCCGTGCTACGACCAGATTTGGTGTATTCGGCTTTAACCACGACCAATGGGTCGCTGCCGACCATAATCACATTGCCGGCGCGAAGTTCTTGTGCTGTTTTCATAAATTTGCCCTGCCAAAATAAGGGGTTAGTAAATAGTTAAGTGCTGCGCTTAGGTTAAGAAAAAGCCATCTAAAATGGCTTTAAAAACAACCTGTGCTAAGCATCAAAGGCGCGAATTATACCTTATTTTCTGTTAATTTTTCATTAAAACTCAGCAATTTGCTGAGCAAATCCGGCTGCTTGGCCAGTCTATTGGCTTCCGCTAGCGCATGCTCCTTAACTAGGCTTAGGGCCTGCATGAGCTCAGTAAAAATCTTGCTGTCGTGCGCTTGGGTAGCCGACCAGGCAAAATGGGCTGCGCTGAGTAAGGATGCTAATTCCGGACTGGCCTGCTGGCTGTAGCGATTTAAAAAAGCCTGCATTTTCTTCAAATGCGTGCCTTGCTCTTGTATATAGGGCTGCCAAATAAAGGCTTGACCTGCCCATATGGCGCGCACCCAACTGTCCTCGCCACGCACAAAATTGCAGTCGCATGACCAAAGCAATCTATCGTAATTGGCTTGGCTTAAGAAGGGGATGGGCTGCACGGTGATGTTGTGCTTATTCAAGCTTAGCCCAGCACCCCGTGCGAAATCCGGGAAGAGCTCGGCTGTGCTGTGTAACAGGCTGGCTGGAAAGAATAGGGTGACGGCTTGATCCAAGCTGTGCAAGCCGGCTAGCAAAGATGGCACGTTGGCTTGCGGGTAGCAAAATAAGGAAATCTTCAGGCTGTTTTCTATGGCTGCCTGGCCCTGCTCACAGCCAAGCGCTTGCCAAAATTGGCTTTGTGTTAGGGCATCCTTGCTGTAAGCGATGCGCTTAGCGATAAGGTCGCGCTCGCGCAGTAAGCCACCGGTGTGTATTTCAAAGCCAGGAAAGAAAAAATGCCTGGTGATGGGCAATTGCGTTTGCGGGGAGGGTTTGCCATGAAAATCGGCCACCCAGTCCTCGGCGGACAAGTAATCTAAGTTAATCCAATGCGATTGCTGCGCCACCATTTTTTCCAGGTATGCCATAGGTAAACCGCAGGAAAAAGTCTCTAGCACGGTAGCGGCAGGCATGATGGACTCATTTGGCCAAGCGCAGACCGTCACACCGTCTATGTCTTGTTGCGCTAGCTTGGGGTGTAATTGCGGCACTATGTGGGCGGCAGCCGGCATGTCGTCTATGAATAGGCGCACCCTTAAAGCTTGTTCATTTGCCAACTGCTGACATAAGCGCCAACACACGCCAATGTCGCCATGGTTGTCGACAATTTTGCAAAATACATCCCAAGTTTGTAAGGCGGATTGGTTCACGATTTAAGTGGGCATGCTGCTATCTTGTTTTGCTGCTTGGTAGCTCACTTCGATGATCTCGTATTGTTCGTCTCCAGCTGGCGTGCTGACTTTGATGACATCGCCTACTTGTTTGCCTAGCATGGCCTTGGCCAGTGGTGATACCCAGCTAATGTAGCCTTTAGAGGGCTCCAATTCATCCTTGCCAACGATGCGGTAGCGATGTTCGCTGTCGTTTTTGAGCGCGTACAAGCTCACCCACGCGCCAAAAAATACTTTTTCTAAGCCTTGTTGGGTGGCC
The DNA here is from genome assembly GCA_005777825.1 of Methylotenera sp. GTDB lineage: Bacteria > Pseudomonadota > Gammaproteobacteria > Burkholderiales > Methylophilaceae > Methylotenera. Next base: position 11,626 of record SXLB01000062.1, read on the forward strand.
GGATCGACAATGACGGCGGCGTCCATGCGCTGCATCAAAAAGCGTAAGCGGCTGTCGATTTGCCGCAAGCGGCGTTTGCCATAAATGTAATCGCCGTTTTCACTGCGGTCGCCGTTGCTGGCTGCCCATGACACCACCTTGACCAAGGCCGGTCGTTCTACCTTGAGCAGGGCCTGAAATTCCGCCTCAAGCGCGGCATGCCCTTGTGGGGTGATGTAATTTTTTTCGTCAGCCATGGCTATGCGGCATGCTTACTTTTCTAGCACGATTAAGTCGTCGACAAAATAAGCCGTTTCGCCGAAGCAAGAAGAGGGGATGCCTTTGTGTTCTTGGTAGTGGATTTTTACCCTTAGGCCCATTGAGTCGTTTACTTTTTTGGCTACCGCAGCATCATGAACCGTGAAGAAAAACTTTTCTGCTTGGGTGCCTGGCATGGACACCAATACAATCTCGCCTTCCCAGGTTTTGCATAGGTAGCCCTTCAGCGAAAATTTTTGCACGTAGCCGGCTCGCTCGCCTGAGGAGTAAACCCAGTTTAGGCTAGCCCAGGTATATAAACTAAATAGCAGGGCGGGCAAAACGATTAGTCCAAGGCCAATCTTGATGGTGTTTTTAATTGTTAGGGGCATGATTAAGTTTGTAGTAAACCTTTGTTGTTAATGCCTTAGCGTTTAAGCTGATAAGCGGGTGGGACTGGCAGAGTGAACCATATGCATGGCGCCTAGTCTGTTACATTGAATTTAATTTTAACACCTTAGTGCATGACTTGATCAAGCCTATATTTTATAAGGGTGACATAATGAAAAAACTGCTTTTGTTGGTATTATTACTAGGAGCCACCAGCATGGCCAATGCCGCTTGCAATGAGCTTTACAACCATGAGCTGACCACCTTGCAAGGTGAAAAAATTAAGCTGTGCGATCACCAAGATAAGGTAATTTTAGTGGTGAATACGGCCAGTAAATGCGGCTTCACCCCGCAATTTGATGCCTTGGAAGGCTTATACAGCAAATACAAGGACAAGGGCTTATTGGTCTTGGGTTTTCCCTCCAACGACTTTAGGCAAGAGCCGGGTAATGACAAGCAAATAGGTGATTTTTGTAAATTAACTTATGCAGTCAAGTTCCCTATGATGAGCAAAAGTTCAGTGACGGGCGTGAATGCCAATCCCTTATACAAGCAGTTGTTGGCTAAAACCGGCGAGGCGCCGCAATGGAATTTTTACAAATACTTGATCTTGCCTGCTGGCAAGCAGGTGTATGCCTACGGCAGCATGACGCAACCGGATTCGGCTGAAATTTTAAATAAAATTAAAGCTAACTTGAAGTAAGTGAGCAGCAATAAAAAAGGCGCTACTTAGCGCCTTTTGTCTTTTAGGTGGTTAGCCCTGCGTCAGGTTGTGGGTCTTTTCCATGATGATGGCAGACAGCTCTTCTACTGAGCGACTGGTGGAGTCTGCCCACGTGATGCCGGCATTACGCATCAGATTTTCTGCGGTGGCAATTTCCTTACGGCAGTTCTCAAGCGAGGCATAGAAGCTACCAAATCGACGTTCGCTGCGCACGGCATGCAATCGTTCTGGCTTGATGGTTAGGCCAAAAATTTTATCGATGTGTTTATGCAATATGGCAGGCAATGTGCCGCGCTCAAAGTCTTCTGGTATCAGCGGGTAGTTGGCGGCCTTGATGCCAAACTGCATGGCCAGGTAAACGCTGGTAGGGGTTTTGCCGCAACGGGATACGCCGACTAAGATGACTTGTGCTTCCTCTAGGCCGGAATTGGTCATGCCGTCATCGTGGTTTAGGGTGAAGTTAACCGCTTCCATGCGGTCATTGTATTTGCTGCCCATGACGCTATGGGCAATGCCTGCGCCAGTTAGCGGTTGCTGGGCTAATTCCACCCCCAGTGGATCGATAAAAGTGCTGAACAAATCGATAAAGTAAGCGTTGGATTCCTTCAAGGTATTGCGCAGCTCTATGCTACCAATCGACATGATGACCACAGGACGGCCGCCATTTGCTTCGGTTGCTTGTAAAATGGCCTCTTGCGCCAGCTTGATTTTATCTAGGGTGTCGGTAAACGGCATGCGTACTTGGGTAAAGCTGGTGCTAGGAAAATGCTCCAGTAATTTACCCAAGGCGCCGGCGGTAATACCGGTACCGTCTGAGATGAAAAAAACGGTCCGGTTTATCATGCTTGCTTAATAAGCTTACTGTGCACGCTTATTTTTTGGTAAGGCGTTGCCAAGTGCTAACCACGGTATCGGGGTTGAGTGACATGGATTGGATGCCTTCAGCCAATAACCACTCGGCAAAGTCTGGGTGGTCAGATGGGCCTTGGCCGCATATGCCTACGTATTTACCTAAGCGGTTACAGGTCTGTATGGCCATTTTGATTAAGACCTTGACCGCGTCATTACGCTCGTCAAAGCCGTCGGCTAAGATGCCAGAATCGCGGTCCATGCCCAGCGTTAACTGGGTTAAATCGTTAGAGCCGATAGAGAAACCGTCGAAATGCGCTAAAAATTGCTCAGCCAACAAGGCGGTGGATGGAATCTCACACATCATGATGATGCGTAAGCCATTTTCACCGCGTTTAAGCCCATTGGCCGCCATGATGTCGATAACGGCTTTGGCCTCGTCTAAGGTGCGGACGAATGGAATCATCAGTTCCACGTTGGTTAAACCCATTTCATCGCGGACTTTTTTCATGGCCGTGCATTCCATGGCAAAGCATTCTTTAAAGTCTTCGGCCATGTAACGCGCCGCACCACGGAAACCTATCATTGGGTTTTCTTCGTCCGGTTCGTAGATGTCGCCGCCTACCAATTTTTTGTATTCATTGGATTTAAAATCCGAGGTGCGCACAATGACCGGTTTTGGGTAAAACGCTGCGGCAATGGTGGCGACACCTTCGGCTACTTTGTCTATGTAAAACTGTTTGGGGCTGGCGTAGCCGCGTGTGCGGTTTTTAATGGTGGCCTTGACGGCTGTAGGCATGGCGTCGACGTTCAATATGGCTTTAGGGTGTATGCCCACCATATTGTTAATCACGAATTCCAGCCGGGCTAGACCTACGCCGTCGTTAGGCGTTTTGGCAAAACCAAAAGCCATGTCTGGGTTACCTACGTTCATCATGATTTTGCATGGGGCTTTGCTTAGAGCCGCTGCCGCTTGTGTGCTGACTTCGTAATCCAATGCGCCGTGGTAAACAAAGCCGGATTCGCCTTCCGCGCAAGATACGGTTACCACTTCGCCTTCACGCAAGATGTCGGTAGCATTGACTGAACCCACGATGGCAGGAATGCCCAATTCACGCGCAATAATTGCTGCGTGGCAAGTGCGTCCGCCACGGTTAGTGACCAGGGCGCTGGCACGTTTCATTACCGGTTCCCAGTTAGGGTCTGTCATGTCAGCCACCAGCACGTCACCCGGTTGGACCAAATGCATATCAGCTGGATCAAGCACAATGCGTACCGGGCCTACGCCCACTTTTTGTGTCACCGCGCGGCCCACTACCAAAGGGGTGGCTTGGTGCTTGTTAAGCTTAAAAGTTTCCGTAACGTTGTTTAGGGATTCTTGCGATTTCACCGTTTCGGGGCGTGCTTGCAAGATGTAGAGTTTGTTGTCTATGCCGTTTTTACCCCATTCTATGTCCATAGGGCAGCCGTAGTGCGCCTCTATGGTCATGGCATAGCGTGCCAATTCCAAAACATCGTCATTGCTTAATGAGTAACGGTCGCTGTCAACCGCATCCACGTCTATGGTGTGGGTGCTTTTACCGGCTTGGGTGGCGTCCGAGAACACCATTTTGATCAATTTTGAACCCATGGTGCGGCGCACGATGGAAGTTTTGCCTTGCGCCAAAGTAGGCTTGTGCACGTAAAATTCGTCCGGGTTGACGGCGCCTTGCACCACGGTTTCGCCTAAGCCATAGGACGAAGTGATGAAGACCACATCTTTAAAACCGGACTCGGTGTCTATGGTAAACATGACGCCGGCACAGCCTATGTCGCTGCGTACCATTTGTTGAACGCCAGCCGATAGGGCGACATCAGCGTGCACAAAGCCTTTGTGCACACGGTAAGAAATGGCTCTGTCGTTGTATAAAGAAGCAAACACTTCTTTGATGGCGTGCAGGATGTTATCAAGGCCATGTATGTTTAAGAAGGATTCTTGTTGACCGGCAAACGACGCATCGGGTAAATCTTCTGCGGTGGCTGATGAGCGTACGGCGAAGGTTGCGCCTTTACCGGATTTGGCAATCAGGTTCTCGTAGTGTTCAGCGATGGCTTTATCTAAAGCGGCTGGGAACGGTGCGGCCATAATCCATTCGCGAACTTGTTTGCCGCATACCGCCAAGGCTTGGGTGTCGTCTACGTTGAGCGTTTCCAAGGCAGCATTGATTTTAACGTCCAAACCATTCACTTTTAAAAATTCGCGATAGGCGTCTGCTGTGGTGGCAAAGCCGGTTGGAACACGCACGCCTTTCGCCGATAGCTGAGAAATCATCTCACCTAAAGAGGCGTTTTTGCCGCCTACAGAAGGTACATCGACGTTTCTTAATTTTTCAAATGGAATAACGTGGGCAGACATGTGAGTTCCTTAGGTGTTCTAACTACGGGTAAATTATGATTAGTTAACATTTTGCCTAAATTCACCGGTGCTGTCACCTGAAATAGCATACTAGGGTTGAAAATTACGGCTACAAAAGCATAAACCTATCAAAAATTAATCCGCTAGTCTAAAATGCCTTAGACCATGGCTCGTGATACCCATGCCCTCAGCGCACGCTAGACAAAACAGCAGACAAAAACAGCGATTAATACCTATGCAATTAAGCCAGGCCAAGCAAGTTAAAGTAACCAGCCGTGCGCGTTTGCACATGGGTTTCTTTGATTTGCATGGCGGCTTGGGCCGCCAATACGGTGGCATAGGATTAAGCTTGTCGGCACCCGTGCAAACCCTGACTTTAAGCTTAGCTAAGACTTGGTCGGCTGAGTCGGCAGCCAACGCCCGTGCTTTGGCCATGGCCCAATCGCTGATGGCTAAATTAAAGCTAAATTCCGCCCTTAAGCTTGATCTTATACAAAACTTGCCTGAGCATGCCGGATTGGGTTCAGGCACACAGTTGGCATTGGCTATAGGGGCGGCAATTAGCCAGTTATTCCAGTTGAATTTAAGCACTCAAGAATTAGCAGGGTTAAGCGGAAGAGGGCGGCGCTCAGGCATAGGTATTGCGGCATTTGACCATGGCGGTCTGTTGATAGACGGTGGCCGTCGCATGGAGGCCGGTAATCAAGGTATTCCGCCTTTATTAGCGCGCTACGATTTCCCTGATGATTGGCGCATTTTGTTGGTGCTAGACAACAGCTTGGCCGGTGTGCACGGTGAGCATGAGCGTGCTGCCTTTGAGCAATTGCCGCCATTTTCAGAGAGCTTGGCAGCGCATTTGTGCCGACATGTCTTAATGCAAGCGATGCCGGCCATGCTGGAGCATGATTTGAGTGCTTTTGGCCAGGCAATACAAGTGTTGCAATCACACGTGGGCGATTATTTTGCCCCCGTGCAAGGCGGTCGCTACGCCAGTGCTGAGGTGGCGGCGGTGTTGCAATATTTGTCGGCGTCTGGCGTGGCTTGTTTTGGTCAGAGCTCATGGGGGCCGACTGGTTTTGCGGTTTTTGCCGATGCGGCATCGGCTGAAGCGCACTTGAGCCAGTTGAAAACCAAGTTTGCGCAAACTGGGCTTAGTTGGATCATCTGCAGCGGCTATAATCACGGTGCCCAATTATCCGATGCAGTCGATTAAGGTGTTATTAAAGCAGGCTAAACTACAAAGAAACGGCAGACCATGCAGACCATAAAACCCAGTATTTTGCATTTATTGACCACGGCTAAAAATGCCAGTCCATTTGACGTCAACATGGCTATTGATGCCGGCTTTGATAAAGTCATGCCATACACCAATCTGGAGCTCGCTGAGGTGGCAGGCTTGGCGCAAGACGCTATTTTTTCGCGCAGTCCCTCTGGCGTTAAGCGTGAAGCTTTATTCATAGGCGGGCGTGATATTGATCTGGCTGTGGCCATGATGGCAGCCGCCAAAAATACCATGTTCCATCCTTTTGCCTGTTCCATTTTTGCAGACCCGTCCGGCGCGTTTACCACCGCGGCAGCCATTGTGGCTAAATTAGAATGGCATTTAAAACAGCAATTTGATCAGGCGCTGGCAGGTAAGACGCTGTGCATTTTCGGTGCCAATGGACCGGTTGGTGGTTGCGTGGCTATTATCGCTGCCCAATTAGGCATGCAGGTGCAATTGGTGTCGCACAAATCGGTGTCGACCTTGACGGAAAAAGTGGCGCGTTGGAACAAGCAATACCAATTGTCCATGCAGGTGATGGACGGTACAACGGAACAGGCTAAAGAACAGGCCTTAGAGCAGGCGCAATTGTTAGTGTGCGCTGCGGCCGCTGGCGTGCGGCTGATTAGTCAATCGCAATTGCAGCGAGCAAAAAACTTAACAGGTTTGGTGGATGTGAATGCCGTGCCACCCTCGGCGGTGGATGGCATCAGTTCGGACATGGATGGGCAGCTTCTATTAAACGGTAGGGCATTCGCAGTGGGTGCCTTAGCCGTAGGCCAGCTTAAGTATCAAACGCAATTGCAATTGTTAAAGCAAATGACCACGGCCGACCAGCCTGTCTACTTGGAATTTAATGCGGCATTTAAGCTTGCCCGCGACATCCTGCACTCGCATTAAGCTGTTTCACCGCCGCATTTGTTTAGCCCAACCTTATTGATTATCGCGCTTTCTGCTCGGCCTTTTGTGGCTGCGGCAGTGCAGGCCGGTTTTAAGGTCAGCAGCATCGATGGCTTTGCTGATAGCCAAACCCAGGCGATGGCCACTTTGACCGAGGTTGCCCCCTTTGAACAAGATGGCTTTCAAGCCGAGGCCTTGCTCGCAATTATCGATACGCTGGATACCGGTCGCTATATCGGTTTTGTTTACGGCAGTGGCTTTGAAGCGCAACCAGCTTTGCTGGCTGAGATCGCTAAGCGCATGCCCTTGCTGGGTAACCTCCCGGCGACGCTGATTAGCGTTAAGTCCCCGCGGATTTTTTTCTCCGCTTGCTCGAAATGGGGTGTGGCTCACCCGCAAACCTGGACGCAGGCTAATGCAAGCTTACCGTTAGATGGCTTAGTTAAGGCTGTAGGGGCCAGTGGTGGCAGCCATGTTCAGCCCTACACCAATGGCAAAGTAACGCTGAATAAGCAATGCTATGCGCAGCAGAAACTGCATGGCTTGCCGGTGTCGGTGTTGTTTATAGCCCATGGTCAGCAGGTTACACTGGTGGGGTTTAATGAATTAATGCTGGCGCCGACCGAGGCTTTGCCCTACCGATATGGTGGGGCGGTCAGTCAAATTGATTTGACCGCAAGTGAGCAAGATCAACTCTTGAAGGCAGCACAGCAATTGACGGCTGAATTTTCCTTGTTGGGTTTAAACAGTCTGGATGCCGTGCTGCAAGATGGCGTGGCCTATGTGTTGGAGATTAATCCGCGTTTAAGTGCCAGCGTGGGTTTGTATGAAACAGTTGACGGCGAATTGAATTTATTGGCCATGCACGTCGCCGCCTGCGCGCAAGACCAAACCTATGCCTTGCCTTCCTCCGTTGCCGTGAAGTCAGGCAGTGTGGCGCAAGCAGTCATTTACAGTGCCTTGCCCTTGAGTATCCCGGCCAACTTCGCTTGGCCAGATTGGGTGCAAGACTGCCCATCCCTTCAATCATCGACCCAGATACATGCGGGTGCGCCCATATGCACGGTCTTGGCCTCGGCCGACAAGGCAGACGCGGCAAAGCAATTGCTGGCAATTCGAGTTAAAATGCTCAACGATTTATTGGCTAATTGTTTGAAAGAAGATAAAGATGCAAGCCCCTACTAGCGCGTCCGTGCACGCGAGTGTGAACCAGTTAAGCGCGCCTTTGTTGGCTACGCTGCTAGCGAATGCATCGGCTTTAAACATAGGTGTGACCCAGCACCAGCTAGGTTGCCGCATAGTCGATGCGGGCATAACCCATGCGGGTAGTTTGGAATCAGGGCGCTTAATAGCGGAAATATGCCTAGGTGGTCTAGCTCGCGTGGACTTTGCAACGGATCAGCGTTTTAATCCGTCTCTTAATTGGCCGATGGCGATTGGCGTGACGTCCGAGCAGCCAGTGCTGGCCTGTTTAGCCAGTCAATACGCAGGCTGGGCTTTGAGTCACGAGGGTTTTTATGCTTTGGGCTCGGGGCCGGCCCGCGCCTTGGCGCAACGAGAGGATTTGTTCGCCGAACTGGCTTATAAAGATACTGCCACGTCCACCTGTTTGGTCTTGGAAACTGACCGCATGCCACCTGAGCAAGTGATAGCCAAGGTGCTGCAAGATACGCAAGTGCCAGCTGCCAATTTGACCATCATCCTAACCCCAACCACCAGCATTGCCGGCGTGGTGCAAATTGTCGCGCGGGTGTTGGAGGTGGCCTTGCATAAAGCCCATACCCTGCATTTTCCTTTGAGCAACATCGTTAGCGGCAGTGGGGTAGCGATATTGCCGCCAGTGGCCAAGGATTTTATGACCGCCATGGGCCGCACCAACGATGCGATTCTTTTCGGCGGCACGGTCAATTTGCTGGTCGATTGCGATGATGCGGCCGCCCAGTCATTGGCCAGTCGCTTACCCAGTTGTGCCTCCAAAGATTACGGCCTCACTTTTGCCGAGGTGTTTAAAGCGGCCAATATGGACTTTTATAAGATAGACCCCATGCTGTTTTCGCCAGCACAGGTGGCCGTCAGCAATCGACAAACGGGCGCCGTTTTTGAGTCAGGGCAATTAAACGCCGATTTGCTGAAGCGGTCTTTTTCCGACTGAGGCTAAGTTAAAACTGAATGCAAATCCCCATATTTACTGATGAGGCCGGTTGGCACGGCGCACAATTAATTCAGGCTTTCAAGGCGCGCGGCGTGGATGCGCATTGTGTGCCTTTGCACGCTTGCCTAATCAATATGTCGGGTCCAGGTCCGGCGATAAGCATTCCTGGCCACAAGGCATTGCCGCAAGCGGTATTTGTTCGCGGCGTGGCTGGCGGTAGCTTGCAGCAAGTGGTGACGCGCCTAAATGTGTTGCACATGTTGGCCATGCGGGGCGTAATTGTATACAACGACGGCAAGGCCATAGAGCGGGCGGTGGACAAGGCTATGACCAGTTTTTTACTCGGTATGCATGGCGTTAAGACACCGGCTACTTGGGTGTGCGAATCCAGGCAACAAGCACAAAAAATTCGGCAAGAGGCGCAAGCTAATCAACAGGAGTTGGTGATCAAACCCTTGTTCGGATCGCAAGGCTTGGGCGTGCGTAAGCTACCTTTTGCGGAGGCCTTGCCGGTGCCTATGCAGCAGTTTGTCGATGGGGTCTATTATTTTCAGCAATTGATTACGCCGCCAGTCGATGCCGAAGGCAGTGCCAGCCACGATTACCGGGTATTTGTGATTAATGGTCAGGTGGTGGCCAGCATGAAGCGCTGCGGTGCGGCTTGGTTGAATAATCTGGCCACCGGTGGTTTAGCTAAGGCTTATGTGGCCAATCAAGCCATGACGGATTTAGCCTTGACCGCAGCATCGGCGCTGAATATGGATTACTGTGGGGTAGACATCATGCAGGCGCAAAGCGGCGAATACTATGTGTTGGAAGTAAACAGCATGCCGGCTTGGAAGGGCTTGCAAAGTGTGGCTGAGCAAAATATTGCCCAGTTGTTAGTGGACGACTTTTTGGCCAAATTGCCGTGCGCTGCAAACCACTAAGTCCCATTGTCGTTGCACAGGCCTACCGGAATGCCTGCCTGACAGAATTGCAAGCCATTAAGCCTGGCAACGTGCATGTCTTTGCCGACGGTCATGGCATGACGGTACACGATTTTATCAAGAGCGCCGACGTCACGGCGGAGCTAATTTCGCAAGCAGGCCTGACCGTGGGTCAGCGCCTATTGCAAGCGGTCCAAGCGACCCATGCAGCGGTGGGCATGAACACCAATCTAGGATTGATTTTATTGTGCGCGCCGCTCATACAGGCAGCCTTGTCGCCTTCTAGGGAATTGGATCTGGCGCAAAATCTAGCGAGGGTATTGGAAGAATTGTCGGTGGACGACGGTGCATTAGCGGCGCAAGCCATATTGTTGGCTAAGCCGGCGGGTTTGGGGAATGTGACCAAGCACGATGTCCAGGCTGAAATAAAAGTTAACCTAAAACAAATGATGGTAGCAGCGGCGGATAGGGATTTTATTGCATGGCAATACGCAAACAATTACAACACTATTTTTTCTGATGCTTTGCCGCTTTTTTTGAATGTCAAACAAGCTTGGCAAGATCAAGCTAAAGTAAATAGCGAAGCTTGGGCAACGACGGCAGTCTATTTGACATTTTTAGCACGGTACCCGGACAGCCACATTGTGCGTAAACACGGCATGGACATAGCGCAAGCGGTCCGTTTCGAAGCGCAAGCCATCGAAGCGGATTACGCAAAAATTAACAACCCCAAGCTAATGCAAGCGCGATTGCTGGACTGGGATGCGTCATTAAAGCGGCGTGATATTAATCCCGGCACCAGCGCAGACCTTACGGTGGCTACGCTGTTGGCTTATCAATTGCAACAGTTAGGCATGGCCATAGCATAAACTGCGTGTGGCTGAAGCAGCCAAGTAAAATGCGCTAGGCTAACGCCTGCGGGCAAATTTCAGATATAATATTGCACTAGATTTTATATAAGACTGCAGCATCAGCTGATTTTAAGTTAATTTTCAGGAGGCAAGTAATGGCAAATTTATTAGACCAATTAAAGGCTATGACCACCATTGTGGCAGACACCGGTGATGTTGAAGCAATCAAATCAGTTAAGCCTGTGGATGCAACAACCAACCCATCATTAGTATTAAAAGCAAGCCAATTGCCACAATACGCCCCCCTTATTGAAACGGCCATTGCCTACGCTAAAGCGCAAGGCGGCACTAAAGCCGAACAAATTGATAATGCGGCCGATAAATTAGCCGTGTTAATCGGTACGGAAATCACCAAAGTGGTGCCGGGTCGCATTTCTACTGAAGTGGATGCGCGCTTATCATTCAACTTGGATGCAATGGTGGCTAAGGGCCGTAAATTGATCAAGTTGTATCAAGATTCTGGCGTGAGCAAAGACCGTGTGTTGATCAAATTGGCTTCAACATGGGAAGGCATTAAAGCCGGTGAAATCTTAGAAAAAGAAGGCATCCAATGTAACCTAACCTTGTTATTCGGTTTTGGCCAAGCACGTGCTTGTGCAGAAGCCGGCGTATTCTTGATCTCACCGTTTGTTGGCCGCATCCTAGATTGGTATAAAGCTAAAAACCCAGGCACAGAGTACACACAAGAAACCGATCCAGGCGTGGTTTCAGTTCGTGCTATTTACCAATATTACAAAGAGCACGGTTACAAAACCGTGGTGATGGGTGCGTCATTCCGCAATACCGGCGAATTGATTGCTTTGGCAGGTTGCGATCGCTTAACTGTCTCACCTAACTTGTTACAAGATTTAGCGGCAACCGAAGGCAATTTGGTGCAAGTGTTGAAAGACAATGGCGCAACGAAAAAACCGGGTGCTAAGTTAACTGAAGAAGAGTTCCGTTTTGAGTTGAACCAAGACGCCATGGCCACTGAAAAATTAGCAGAAGGCATCCGTGGTTTTGTGGCTGATCAAAACAAACTGGAAGCAGCTTTAAGCGAAAAACTATAAGCCCATGTTTAAGTCTGGGCTTGGTGTAAGTATTTTGTAATAAAAGCGTAATCCACTAAGTTTAGAATTGACATATGTTTACTGGACATTTACTATAAGTGTCCAGTTTTTTGTAAGGCAAGAATTGCAGTGTAAAAGCCTTTATAATGGCCTGAAGCACCATCTGGGCTTAAGCCATTTTGAACGGTTTTTATTACTAAAATAGCAATAAATTTGTATCATTTTAAAAAATTATTAAACGGAGAAACACCATGGCATTAACCCAAATGGCTTTAGATTCATTAGACTTTGACGGCACCGTTGCTTTAGCTGCATTAGTAGCACCGCACGTTGACATTCTTGAAATCGGTACACCATGCATTAAGCACAACGGTATCAAATTGCTAGAAACATTACGTGCTAAATTCCCAAAAAACCAAATCTTAGTTGATTTGAAAACAATGGATGCTGGTTTCTACGAAGCTGAGCCATTCTACAAAGCTGGTGCAGATATCTGTACAGTTTTAGGTTGTGCTGATATCGGTACCATCAAAGGTGTAATCGATGTAGCTAACAAATACGGCAAAAAAGCACAAGTTGACTTGATCAACGTGGCTGATAAAGCTGCTAAAACTAAAGAAGTAGCTAAATTAGGTGCGCACATCATTGGCGTTCACACTGGTTTGGATCAACAAGCTGCTGGTCAAACTCCATTTACTGACTTAGGTTTAGTAGCTGGTTTGAAATTAGGCGTTGAAATCTCAGTTGCTGGTGGTGTTAAAGCTGCAACAACTGCACAAGTACGTGATGCTGGCGCAACGATCATTGTAGCAGGTGCTGCAATCTACGGCGCTACTGATCCAGCTGCTTCTGCTGCTGAAATCACAGCTATTGCTCACGCTTAATTTAAGCGATTTCAATAAGCAATTATTGAAATGAGTAATTAGAAATCCCGACTCTTTATCGAGTCGGGTTTTTTTTTAATGGTCTGTTAAATGCACTGTTATTAAATATATAAGGAAAAAATTATGAGCAGCAGTCAAAAATTAATTTTAGACAAACTAAGCAGCATATTGTCTGAAACAGATAACTCAAAATCAGCTGAACTTTTAAAATTGGTTCAAGGTGCGGGTCGCACATTCATAGGTGGTGCCGGTCGTTCACTATTAGTATCGCGTTTTTTTGCAATGCGCTTGGTGCACGCTGGCTATAACGTTAGCATGATAGGCGAAGTGGTGACCCCAGCCATTAAAGCCGGTGATTTGTTGTTATTGGTTTCGGGTTCTGGCGGTACAGAAACCTTGTTGCCATTTGTTAAAAAAGCCAAATCAGTGGGCGCGAAATTAGTGGTGATTTCCATGAAAAAATCTTCACCTATGGCCGATGCAGCTGATCTAACCATCCAAATTGGTAACGACAACAGCTTCCCATTAACCCAAGGTATGCCTATGGGTTCGCAGTTCGAACTTTCAACCTTGTTATTCTTGGAAGCGGCCATTGCCGATTTGATTTTTGCTAAAGGTTTGACCGAAGAGGGCATGCGCGCCATACATGCTAATTTGGAATAAGCTAATAAGCACTTAGTCGTATGAATAAAAAAGCTCGCTTAGGCGAGCTTTTTTACATGCCTAGCCTTGATAATGACGCTCCGCTGATTTGTTGATTGTGCAATGCGGTGGCCACCATTGCGCCGTGCACTCCCAATGCTTTTAAGCTAAGCAAATCTTGTTCATCCCTTACGCCGCCAGCCGCATACAAACGACTGCCTTTATTGGACTGCATGATTTCTACCAGCCTGGCCTTATTAAAGCCTTGATTGGCACCCACCTCCGACAGCGACATGATGATGACTTCATTTGGCCAATTATGCGTTTCCTCTAATAATGCTAGCGGTCCATGAAAGCCATCACTAAAAAAATCCAGTGACAAGACAAACTGATGCTGCTGGCTAAGCGCCAGGTAATCCTGCATGTCATGGAAGTTTTCGCTGGCTAGAATAATGCGTACATTAAGTGTTTGCCATTCAAGCAGTTCAGCTGAGTGCTGAAAGCCGGCGTCCAGCCATACTTCCAGTTCGGGGTAAGCGAGTCTTATCTGCGCAATGCTGGCGTAATTTGACCGGGTCTTATTCGGTAGTTTTTGAATGGCATTTAAATCGGCGATATATAATTGCTTAAATGCGTAGATGGCCATTAGCGCAGCGACGACAGTCAATGGGTCGCTAGACGAACAAAGTGGCGACTGCATGCCTTGGTAAGTTTGTCTAAGGCCTTTTTTAGCATGCACCACTTCGCCATTCAATAAATCAATTACCGGGATTACTTGCATCATCGAACAGCGTCAAAAAATATTAGTATGCGAGTTTATCACTGCTGGTGGCTTTAGTGATGCCCCATTGCCTTGCTCCTTGGCTAAAGAAGGGGCAATGATGCGTGATGCGTTGATAACTGACCTAACTGAACTTAATGCTTACCAACTGATTAGTTTGCACGATGTTAGGCTAGGTCCCTCACGCTTGGTGTCAAGTAGCACGGCAGTGGCCGCTGGCGAATTCATTAAGGAATTTGAAGCATTACTTCTGCAGGTGGATTTTGTTTGGCTGATTGCACCAGAGTCAGACGGCCATTTGCTTAGGCTAACTGAACTGTGTTTGGAAGCGGAAAACAAAGCGAATGGGCCCATATTGATAGGCTGTGGCTACGACGCCAGCTTAATTGGCACCAGTAAAACCTTAAGTTTTGAAGCCATGCAGGCTGCCGGCATCCACACGCTGCCAGTGCATGCCGGAGAAGACGTCGTTCGCGATGACTATTTTGCCCAATTGGCGCAATCCGATGAAGCCTGGTTAGTTAAACCCGAAGATGGCGCCGGATGTGATGGCATACAGTATTTTGCTAGCATCATGGCCATGCGCGAATGGATGAAACAAGAGGATCGCAGTCAGCATTTTCTTGCGCAAGCCTACCAGGCGGGGATTTCTGCTAGTTTTTGCATGCTTTGTCGGGATGGTCAGGCCTGGTTGCTTAGTGTCAATCGGCAACACGTGAGCATGGTGGATGATGGATTTGTCCTGCAGGGTATTAGCGTTAATGGCCTCAGTCAATATTGGTCTCGTTTTGAGACGCTGGCTCGCAAAATGGCTAAAATATTACCGGATGCCTTGGCTTATATAGGGGTAGATGTCATTATTGATACGCAGAACGACGACCTTTATGTCATAGACATTAATCCGCGTTTAACCAGCAGTTACGTTGGCTTGCGTGAGGCCATGGCTTGCAACCCAGCCGAACTTATTTTGTCTTGCGTGTTGTCTGCGCACTTTAAATTGCCCTTAATAGAAAAAAACCGAGTGGACATTAGCTTGCATGAAAACGACGCTTGACCGTACTTCGCTTGAGCACGCCATACTGCCTGTTATAGGATGGGATGTGGGTGGCGCACACCTTAAAGCAGTGCGCATCGATGCCGTGGGTAAGCTTGCCGTCATGCAGGTGTATTGCCCATTGTGGCGTGGTTTAGATGCCTTGAGTGCAGCCATCGATCAGGTCTTGACGGAATTTTCTGTGTCTGCGATGGGGCATGCGCATTGCGTTACCATGACCGGGGAATTGGCGGATATTTTCCCCAATCGCACTGCCGGCGTCCGGCAAATTGCCGGCTTATTAAGTGAGAAATTAGCCGAGCCCATGCTGTTTTATGCGGGCTACCAACATTGGCTAAGTCTGCCTGAAGTGGCAAGCCAAACGCATCGTATCGCCTCTATGAATTGGATGGCCAGCATAGAATACTTAGCCAGCCATGTTAGCCATGCCTTATTTATCGATATAGGCAGCACCACTACCGATTTGGCTTTAATTTGCAATGGCGAGCCAAAAATCATGGGCTTTAGCGACGCCACGCGCATGCAAACAAACGAATTAATTTACACTGGGGTGGTACGCACACCCTTAATGGCCTTGGCGCAAAAAATCGAGTTTCAGGATCAATCGATTAATCTAGCTGCCGAGCATTTTGCGACCACGGCAGATGTATACAGCCTAACGGGTGATTTGTTGCAGAGCGAATACAGCGTGGAAACGGCTGATGGGTTAGACAAGAGCTTAGCGGCCTGTGCGCGACGTCTAGCGCGCATGATAGGGCGCGACGCCGACGATGCACCCTTGGCGGATTGGCAAGCCTTAGCCCAGGCCTTTAAGCGGCTACAGTTGCAACAGCTGCAGTTAGCCGTAGAACAGCATCTCGCTGCATTCACTGAAAAATCGCAATGCGTATTGATTGGGGCAGGGGTGGGCGACTTTTTATTAGCCGGTTTGGCTCAGCAATTAAATATGCCTTACTCATCAGTGAGCGATTTTATGCCGCTAGCACAGCAAACTGGCGGATCCGCGCAGCGCATGGCTGCCGTGTGCTTTCCTGCTTACGCTGTGGCCAGTTTGGGGAGGGGGCATGCTTAAGCACGCTATTCCATATTGCGTTGATAGCAGCCGTTTGTTTGAACGCATTGCCCACTTGCCTTGGCCTATGTTTTTAGACAGCGGCCAACCCAAAAGTGAATACGGTCGGTTTGACATATTGGTAGCGCAGCCCTTTCTTACCGTCACCAGCGATGAAGTGCTAGACAGTGGCCGACCAGTCATAAAAACCGAGGTCAGCCAGCAGGGTGAAGTGACGGTAACTGAAGAGGACGCCTTTAGCGTATTAAAGCGACTGATGGCTGCCTATCCAGTCAATGAAAGCAGTGCATGGCCTTTTGCTGGCGGTGCGCTAGGTTACTTTTCCTATGATTTGGCTAGGCAATTGGAAACCTTGCCAAAGCTGTCGGCTGGTGAAAAGGCTAGCCCGCATATGCAAGTTGGTTTATACGATTGGGCCGTGCTGGTGGATCATCAGGAAAAGACCGCCGCATTGGTTTCATACGGTTTGTGCGCAAGCACTCATGACAACTGGCCAGATTTATGCCGCTTGTTTGATGCGCATTCATCCGAGCAGCACCAAGCGGTTGAGCCGACTTTTCAACTAAAAGCCATGCCGAGTAGCAACATGATGTTTAGCCAATACAGCCTGGCTTTTAACAAAATTAAAGCCTACATCAAAGGCGGTGACTGCTATCAGGTGAACCTTGCGTTAAGGTTCGCTGCGCCGGCCGCGGGCAACAGTTGGTTGGTCTATAAAAAGTTTCGCGAGCTAAGCCCTGCACCATTCATGGCTTACATGCAATTTCCAAGCTGGCAAATATTGTCCGGTTCGCCTGAGCGTTTCTTGCAGGTGCGAAATCGGCATGTTGAAACGCGTCCGATAAAAGGCACCAGGCCGCGTGCCCTAAATGCTATTGAGGATGCGGCCTTGGCCGCGGATTTGCAAGGCAGCACTAAGGATCAGGCAGAAAATCTAATGATAGTGGATTTGTTGCGTAACGACCTGGGCAAGAGCTGTGAAATCGGTTCGGTTCAAGCCGATCAACTATTTCGCTTACAAAGTTTTGCCAACGTACACCATTTGGTCAGCATAGTGCGCGGCCGTTTGGCAACAGGCAAGACCGCGATTGACCTATTGCGAGCCTGTTTTCCAGGTGGCTCGATTACCGGTGCACCTAAATTGCGAGCCATGCAAATCATAGAGGAATTGGAACCAGATAGACGTGGAGTGTATTGTGGTGCCTTAGCCTACATAGGCTTTGATGGCAATATGGACAGCAATATTGCCATACGCACCGCTGTTTACCGTGAAGGCGATCATGGCGACGGTGAAATGAGTTTTTATGCGGGCGGCGGCATAGTCAGTGATTCCTTGCTGGAGCAGGAATACGCTGAAATTCAAGATAAGGCATCGAGTTTATTAAAAACCATGCAGCATTTCTTTAGCGACCAGCAAGCGACACCCTAATTTAAGCTAGGCATACAGTCATGCAGAACAATCAATTGTGGGTCATTAAACTGGGTGGCAGCTTGTTAGGGTCGGCGACTTTGCCACATTGGCTATCGCTGCTGGCTAAGCACGGTAATGGCAAAGTGGTAATTGTGCCTGGCGGCAGCGTCTTTGCCGATGCGGTTAGGCAAGCGCAAGGGCTGTCAGGAGTGAGCGATGCTTTGGCTCATGAATTGGCTTTGCTGGCCATGGATCAATTCGGTTTGTTGTTGGCGGGCATGCAGCCTGGTTTAGTCACGGCGAGCAGCGAATTGGAAATAGCCGAACGTGGTTGGCAGCATAAGGCCGTGGTATGGTTGCCTAGCCAGATGGTGTTGGCTGATGCCACGATTGAAAAAAGCTGGCGGGTGACATCGGACAGTTTGAGTGCGTGGTTAGCCAACAAATTGGCGGCAGATCAGTTGCTGCTAATTAAATCGGTGGACTTAAGCCCTTACCAACAAACTCAGGCTGTACTTGCACGAGCTTTGCTTGATGACGGCGTGGTCGATGCCTGTTTCTTGGATGGCATTGCCGGTCAGCGCTATCAAACACGCCTACTTAACAGAAGCGATTACGCCTTATTTGAGCAGGGTTTGTGCACTCAATGCTTGCAGGAAAAGGCCAGACTGCTTTAACAAACCATTAGCTAATGGGTTCTTTTTCAAAGCGACCAAAGTGCAACATGATGGTAGGCAGTATGAGTAGGTTGAGTAGGGTGGAAGTGATTAGTCCGCCGACGATGATGGTGGCCATCGGCCCTTCAATTTCCCTGCCCGGTTGATCGCTGCCTAAGGCTAGCGGTAACAAACCTAGTGCCGTGACCAAAGCGGTCATTAAGATAGAGGGCAGGCGTTCCGAGGCGCCACGTATGCAGGTCTCTATACCCCAAACGCATTTTTCTTCATCAATTAAGTGTTGGTAGTGCGAGACCATCATGATGGAGTTGCGCAGGGTGATGCCAAACAGGGTGACGAAGCCCACCAGCGAACCCAATGATATCCAGCCGCCAGTAAACATGGCGGCCACCACGCCTCCTATTAGGGCAAATGGCAGGTTGGCAAAAGTGAGCAATAAATTACGTAAACGCCCAAAGGCAATGTAGAGCATTAAGAAAATGCCCACGCCAGCGAGCATGGAATGCACGATTAAATCTTCGCGTGATTGCGCATTGGCTTCGGCTTCACCCGTGTAGGTGACAAAGTTGCCGTTGGATAAGCTTATATCAGCATTCATGCGTTGCTTCATTTCTTTAGCAAAGCTGTTAAGGTCTCTGTCTTTAATGTTGCAAGTAATGGTTTGTATGCGTTTGGCCCCAGCATGCAAGATTTTTGAACGGCCATTTTCTTGGCTGATGTCGGCCACGTCACGTAAATAAACGATTTTGCCATCTGGATTTTTAAGGGGTAGCGCCCCAATTTCACGCAAATCGTCACGTACCACTTGATTAAAAAGCACGTTGACACTGATGATTTGATTATTTTGATAAATCTGGGCAGCTTGCACGCCTTCGTAGGCTGCTTGTATGTTTTCCAGCACATCCAATGATGGCAGTCCGTATGCGGCCAAGCGCTCCGGCCTTAATCGAATGGCTAATTCTGGCGTGCCTGGCGGCGATTGAATTTGAACCTCACTAGCACCTTTTATGTTGCTGAGTAGGGAGGCTATTCGCCTCGCGTCGTGGTCCAAGGTATCTAGATCTTGGCCATGCACATTGATGACCATGGCGGCAGTGTAGCCCGATATGGTTTCTTCTATGCGTTCGGTCAAAAAGGTATTGATGGCAAAATTAACCCCGATGAAGCCGGTTTCAGCTATGCCATCACCATCGTCATCAACGACTTCGCCAGCCAATTCCTCACGAATTCTATTCAGAATTTGATCTTGTTCGGGGCCACTGCTGGGCTTCAATTCCACTTCAAACTCACTGTAGTGGGTACCAAAGGTGTCCGCCGCATTGGGTGCTCGGCCTACCCATTGTGTAACCGATTTAACGCCTTTAATGCCGCTGACTACCTTGGCCACTTTTTTACCTATGCGTAAGGATTCCTGTGCCGAGGTGCCAGGGACGGCCGTCATGTGCATGATGTAGTGGCCTTCATGCAAGCTCGGTATAAATTGGCTTTTGAATAAAGGGAGAACGCCTATGCCTAGGGCAATAATCAAGGCAACCATGCTGATCACCGTGATGTAATGCTGCTCTATGCTGGTTAGCGCCGCGACATAATATTTTTTCATCCAGACCATTAAAGGCGGATCTTGGCTGTCTAGCTGCCCTTTTGAGAACAGCAGGTAACATAAGGCAGGTGTTAAGGTTAAAGCCACCACCAATGAGGCAATAATGGCACTAATGTATGCATAGCCGAGTGGGGCAAATAGTTTGCCAGCAACACCTGATAGTGTGAGTAAGGGTAGAAACACCATGACCACGATGATAGTGGCATACACCACCGAGCTACGGACTTCCATTGAAGCCTGATACACCACTTGGTAAGCCGGTAATGGTTGGGCCAGCAAGCGATTTTCACGTAAACGCCGAAAAATGTTTTCCGTGTCTATGATGGCATCGTCCACTACTTCTCCTAAGGCTATAGCTAGACCACCTAGCACCATGATGTTTAGGCCCATGCCAAAGTAGGAGAGCACGATGGTTGCGGTCAGCAGGGATAGGGGGATGGCAGTAGCGGAAATGAATGCCGTTCGTACGTTAAATAAAAATAAGAACAAGACCGCAATGACTAGAACTGAGCCAACGAGTATGTCTGTTTTAACCCCATCGATGGCCGTTTCGATAAAATTGGCTGGGCGAAATAAGCTGGGGTAAAAGTCGATTTGTTGTGCCTTGAATTCTGGCGCCAACTCTAACATGGCTTTCTCAACGGCCTCGGTTACGGCTTTGGTGTTGGCACCTAGCTGGCTTTGTACCGAGAAGTAAACGCCTTCTTTGCCGTTGATGGCGGCGGCGCTGATCGCTGGTGCGGCACCTTCAACGACTTGAGCGATGTCCATCAGCCGAACGGTTCGGCCATCCCTATGAAGAATAGGCATTTGCGCTAATTGTTTAGCATTTTTAGCTTGGCCCTCGGTGTTAATGAGGATGCGTTGGTTATTGTTTTCTATGTAGCCCGCACCTCTAACGCCGCTTACCCTTGCAGTCGCCGCTAATACCTCTTGTATGGAAAGGTGGTAGCGTAAGAGCTTATTTGGATCGACTAAAATTTGCCATTGCCTAACGTCACCACCGAGCACGTTGATATCGGCTACGCCTGGCACTGCCATGATGTGCGGTTTGATGGTCCAGTCCACCATAGTGCGCAACTCCATCAGGCTACGTTTATTGGAGCTAATGCCCATACCCAACACCGTGCTGGCGCTGGATGCCAGAGGGGTGATGTTGGGAATGATGTTTTTTGGTAATTGGTTGTTTAGGGTAGCCAGCCGCTCGGCCACAGCCTGACGGTTTTTATAGATGTCGGTTTTTTCATTAAAAATAATGGTAACGATGGACAGGCCTGGTATGGACTGTGAACGCATGGATTCGACTCCAACCGTGCCGGATAGGGTGCTTTCTATGGGTTGCGTGACCAGTTGTTCAACTAACTTAGAGGATAAACCAGGTGACTCGGTTTGAATGACCACTTGAGTAGGGGAGAATTCAGGAAAAACGTCTAAATTGGCTCTTGATAGCCCGTATAGCCCATAAATGACAACCAGGCAGGCTAAGCCTATGACTACGCCATGGAATCGAATGGAAAATCGAACTAATGCGGACATCATGGGCTAGGACTAACCTTTTAAATTAATCATTGTTTTATCCGACCTAGGATCATAAAGCTTAACAGTTTAATGGTCATTTTAGCTTCGACCTAACGCCATAAAGCCGGCATTAGTCTGCGCTGAAATGATAATCAAACCTAGCAGTTTAATGGTCATTTTAGCTCCGACCTAACGCCATAAAGCCGGCATTAGTCTGCGCTGAAATGATGATCAAACTTAACCGTTTAATCATCATTTTCATTGGTGATTTGGTATTTGAGTTCTTCCGATAACAGAAGTTGTGCTCCGCTGTTCACCAATGCATCGCCAGCAATAAATCCCATGCTGTTGAACCAACCGCTCATTTTCTCGCCTTCAATTTCAACTTCGGTGCTAATTAAGCGTCGGACAAATTTATCGTAGCCGGTTTTGTTAGCAGGCAGTTTTTGGTATACCCATGCTTGGTTGGCGAACCACACTACCGATTCGTGCGGCACGATAACGCCCTTACTGGATTGGTTTTGACTGTCCAGACGGGTGCTCACGCGCATGCCAGCCCGTAAGTTTTTTGCAGGAGCTAGGTAAAAGTAAGTTTTTCCATGCAACGTAGTGTCAGCTTGAGGTGCGGCTGAAACGAGAGTGGCTTTGCTAATAAGCTTGCCACCAATTTGGCTGACTTGTAATGCCGTTTTCGCATTGGGCGTAATATCTAATGGCAAGCTTACTTTTATTAGCACTGCCTGAAAGCGCATGAGTGAGTCCAGTTCTTGCTTGGGAGTGGCGTTGCTAGCCCATGCACTTAAAACTGGTCCCCATAGTTGTTGCATGCTGTCGAGTATGCCTTTTGCCAGAGTTTGGCTGGCGCTTAGCTTGGCTTGTTCGGCATGCAGGCTTGCCCGTGCCTCTTGCACAACGCTGTCCGAAATATTTTTGTCGTCCTCATTGAGCAATTGCAGTCGCTGTAGATTTTGTTGTTTGCCTAGCATGCTGCTGCGTATCACATTGCTATCGGCCATGGCAGCGAGGTAGCGTGTGCGCATGTCCAGTAAGCCATCAACAGCCTCAACGCTAGCAAAGGATGCGGTGGCGGCATGGTGTTGTGCACTGCTTAATACTATCGTTTTGATGCCACTTTGTTGTTGTGAGGCTTTGCTCAGGATTAAGGTAGCTGCGCCTTTATCTTCCGCATTATTGTTGCTGAGCAAACTGGTGCTATTGATGCTCTCTTCAGCACCACCGGTGGCGGTAGCCTCAAATTCATCTTTAGCAAAATAGACCATGAACCAAAATAATAGAATAATCAGTATGGCTTGGATGGCAATAACCATGGTTGCTTTACGATTCATAGTTAACTCCTGCGCTAGTCAGCGGTTTTTCCATTAAGTTTTCCAGCTTTCTGACCGCGTCATTATATTGATATTGGGCTGTCGCTAAGTTTTTTTCTGCCAGCACGGTTTCTAATTTTGCTAAGGTGAAAGCGAGTCGGTCAATTTGACCGGCGGCCAATAAGCTAGCCATGCGTTTTTCCTGTAACTGTTGCGCATTTAGCAGCGTTTTTTGTTTAATTAAAGCCGTACGCGCCTCACTTAGCTCACCGTGAGCAACCACTGTGTCAGTCAGGATTTGGTTTTGCAGTACTTCGAATTGAGTCGCTTCCACTTCACGTAATTGGGTGGCTTCAGCAATGGCTAATTTATTTTTATGCAACAGGCTTAGCAAGCCGGATAAACCTAAGGACCAAACGCTGTCGCCAAATTCATAAGCGTAACCCGGACTAATAATTAGATCGGGGTATTGATTGGCTATTTCCAGCTTCAATTTGGATTCCATGCTGGCGTAGCGTAATAGGGCGATTCTTAAATCTAAACGATTCAACAATGCATTTTTTTGCAGCTCGGCTAATGGCCAATCTTGATTGGATTGCAGGCTAAGATCGCTTTTAAGAGTTAATTTATTAAACTGCGCCAGCGGCAAGCCAGCCTGACTTGCTAGCTGATTGTGTAGTGTTTGCGACTGCTGCTGAGCTTGATTTAGCATGGCTGCATTAGATTGCATTTGCAAGCTGGCAGCACTCAGCTCTACATTTGAGGCCGCACCCAATGCGACGCGTTTTTTATAGATGGCAACGATGGCTTGGTAGGCAGTTTGCTCCTTACTTAATAGGCGGATTTGATCTAACTTTGCTTGGTAGTCTAGCCAGGTTTGCGCGAGTTTGCTGCGCAACTCCCAAGCCGTCTGGGCTATTTGTAATTGGGCTATTTCGGCTAAGTGTTTAGCGTGGTCAACCCGCATTTCACCTTTGTTGGCTATGTCTAAGGGCAGGTCTATGCTTAATCCTAATGCGTATGGTTTTTTTACTGGATCGGGATCGTTGCTGCGGGCAAGGTTGGCATTCAAGGTTGGAATGGCTGATTCGGCAGTGGTGGCCACGGATAAGGCGGCAGCTTGAGATTTGGCTTTGGCCAAGTCTAAGCTGGGATGAAAAAACAATGCGCAGTAGCTTAGGTCCTCAAGCCCCCAATTTTGTATAGGCAGTTGATCGGATTTATAGCCATGTGCCATGAGAAATGCTTGAAATGCTGGGCTACTGGGGTCTTTTTCGGCTAACTTAGCTAAATAAGCTTGGGCGTCTATGGGTTTAGCTTGGTATTGCTGAAAGCTGCAAGCACTCAGCATTAATGGAATGAGCATTAAGCGCAAGGTGTTGAGTTTGACTCGCAAGCTAAATAATGAGGTGGTTGGTTTTTGCAAAATAAAGGGTATGACTAGTTCGGGTTACGTTGTTGGTTAATTTACCAGCTGAAGTTATTCAATGATTTCTGCATGTACGGCGCTCAAGGCATCTTGCAAGGTTTCTTCACTTAAGCCGTTTATACTGGTGGCCAGGAGGTCTGCCGCCTCTACCGTGCTAATCGGCAAGTCATGGCTATCCATCTCTGCAATCAATCCAGCTGCCGCCCCCGTTACTTTTAGTAAGGAAAGACGCTCACGCATGAGCAGTTCTAGCTCCGTTCGCAGCATATTAATTTCATTTTCATTGATATTGGTTTGCATGGCTGGACTCTTAAGTGGTTGTCGATGGCATGGTGCATCTTGTGACATTCTCGCACAATCATCCGATATTTTGCTAGTGAGGAATGAAGATGCCTTAGCCTAGTATTTGCCTGTAAGTTCAGGGCATAAATATATGCCAATTTTCTCTTTTTAGCTGTTGCTAGCAGCGCGACTTGCGCTATAATGCCGGCTTGTTTTCAAGCAGCGCTAAAATGCTGTTTACTTAAATGCGAGAGTGGCGGAATTGGTAGACGCACTGGATTACGACTGCTTCACCGCGCCGGGAATGATCCCCTGCTGCGCTCTGGTCGGGGAGGCGAACCTCATCGGAGTCGACGCGCGCCTCGGACCGCTCGCCGACAATGGCGGTCAGACCCCCACCCGCGCTCCGGCC